>NZ_CP068241.1:2450000-2721471 GCF_016743055.1 Staphylococcus sp. 11-B-312 | reverse complement strand
AATAGCAAACTCCAACTTTCTATATTTTAAAAGTTATACACAGAAATAACATGTGTGAATAAACATAATCACAAGCTGTTAATAATTATCCACAAGTTACACACATTCAGTGGATAACTCACAGTAAATTATAAGTTATACACAACCATTTAGGATATATTTTTATAAATTAATCCCTTATTTATCAATATTTACATAACTTATCCACACAATTATACTTTTTAACAAACACCTCTGTCAAATGGATGTGAATATGTTGTTAAATCGTCAATAAACCTGTGTATAGATGGAATATTATCCACAAAACAAGCGTGTATATCTGTGAATAAGTGGATAACTTACAAGAATGAATAGTCTATCAAAAAATAACCAATTTGTGGTTTTGGGAAATAATTTATAAAAGTGTATGAAATTTGTATAATTGAAAAATCGATAGATTTGAAGCGAAAAATATTTATATGCTAAAGTGGATCTACTATATTAATAGATGTATTTATCAATACAGTTTTAAAGTATCAAGTGCTGATTTGCATTATTAGCAAGATGAAAATATGCTTGAAATTGATGCTTGCTTTATAAAAAAGATTTTGTTATATTGTAGTAGTTGCTTGAATTATGACTAGAAATTAATAATATTAAATCAAGACTTGAAGCAAAAAGCTTATATTAATTTATCTATTATAATAATTAGATAACCGAATACAGATGGAGGTGTTTTTGCATGGTAAAACGTACTTATCAACCAAATAAACGTAAACATAGTAAAGTTCATGGTTTCAGAAAACGCATGAGCACAAAAAACGGTCGTAAAGTTTTAGCGCGTCGTCGTCGTAAAGGCCGTAAGGTATTATCAGCATAAGATCACTGACTCATCAGTGGTCTTTTTTTTGGTTTAAAATAACGTAAATTAATAGCAAAATTATTGTTATTATTAAAAATTCAATACATGTTATGGCTTGATATATAATAATGAATGTAATGAAAAGATAAGCGAGTGATGTTTCGTGGAGAAAGCATACCGAATTAAAAAGAACAGTGATTTTCAATTTATATACAAAAAAGGAAAATCAGTAGCAAATCGTCAATTTGTAGTCTATACGAAACCTAATAAAGAACTAGAACACTTTAGACTGGGTATTAGTGTTTCTAAAAAATTAGGTAATGCTGTTGTTAGAAATAAAATTAAGCGTGCTATTCGTGAAAGCTTCAAGGTGCATAAGCAAAATATATTACCAATGGAAATTATTGTCATAGCTAGGCAGCCAGCTAAAGATATGGATACACTTCAAATCCAAGCAAGTTTAGAACATGTTTTAAAAATCGCTAAAGTTTTTAATAAACGAATTAAATAGGGTAGGGGAGATTGAACATTTAAGACCCTCGTAAGTATTACCTCAGACAACCCTTAGACTAACTTATTAGATTTTTTAAACAAGATGTTAGCTTTTTAATCCAAAACTATTTACAATATTATAATGATAAATTTTAGAATAAAAGGAGGCGAGATGGATGATGGATTTAGATACGATAACGAGTATATCCACACCTATGGGTGAAGGTGCTATCGGTATTGTACGTTTGTCAGGTGTTGACGCAGTAAATATTGCAAACAAATTATATAGAGGGAAGGAATCATTAGAACATGTACCTTCTCATACAATAAATTATGGACATATTGTTGACCCTGAGACAAATGAAGTGGTAGAAGAAGTAATGGTGTCTGTCTTACGTGCACCGAAAACATTTACTAGAGAAGATATCGTTGAAATTAATTGTCATGGTGGTATTTTAACCATCAACAGGGTATTAGAGTTGACGATGACACACGGTGCTAGAATGGCAGATCCTGGTGAATATACAAAACGTGCGTTTTTAAATGGGCGTATTGATTTATCTCAAGCCGAAGCGGTGATGGATTTTATTCGTTCTAAAACCGATCGTGCATCTAAAGTTGCAATGAATCAAATTGAAGGTCGTTTAAGTGATATGATTAAGCGACAGCGACAATCCATTCTCGAAATCCTTGCACAAGTAGAAGTTAATATAGATTATCCAGAATATGATGATGTGGAAGATGCCACAACAGAAGTATTATTAGAAAAATCGAATCAAATTAAGTCAGAAATTAATAAGTTATTAGATACAGGTACACAAGGGAAGATAATGAGAGAAGGTTTGGCAACGGTCATAGTTGGTAAGCCTAATGTTGGTAAGTCATCCATGCTAAATAACCTGATCCAAGACAACAAGGCGATTGTAACAGAGGTACCTGGTACGACTCGAGATACTTTAGAAGAGTATGTAAACGTCCGCGGTGTACCTTTAAGGTTAGTAGATACTGCTGGCATACGTGAAACAGAAGATATCGTTGAGCGTATTGGTGTAGAGCGTTCACGCAAAGCTTTAGGTGAAGCGGATTTAATCTTGTTTGTGTTAAATTATAACGAACCTTTAACAGAAGAAGATCGCAAGCTATATGAAGTTATTAAAAACGAAGATGCCATTGTCATAATTAACAAGATGGATTTAGACAAACGATTAGATATTTCAGAAGTTAAAGAAATGGTTGGAGATATGCCAATCATTCAAACATCAATGCTAAAACAAGAAGGTATTGATCAGTTAGAGATACAAATTAGAGATTTGTTCTTTGCAGGAGATGTCCAAAATCAGGATATGACATATGTATCGAATTCAAGACATATTTCATTGTTAAAACAGGCGAGAAATTCAATTCAAGACGCTATAGATGCTGCAGAAGCGGGTGTGCCAATGGATATGGTTCAAATAGACTTAACGAGAACTTGGGAAATTTTAGGTGAAATTATCGGAGAATCCGCAAGTGAAGAATTGATAAATCAGTTATTTAGTCAATTCTGTCTAGGGAAATAAAAGGGAGGAAAAAAATATGGCTCAAGAATATGATGTAATAGTAATTGGAGCCGGACATGCTGGTATAGAAGCTGGACTTGCTTCAGCAAGACGTGGTGCCAAAACGTTAATGTTAACAATAAATTTAGATAATATTGCATTTATGCCATGTAACCCATCAGTTGGTGGACCGGCTAAAGGTATAGTAGTTCGTGAAATAGACGCATTAGGTGGCCAAATGGCAAAAACAATCGATAAAACACATATCCAAATGCGTATGTTAAATACTGGTAAAGGACCAGCAGTCAGAGCACTTCGCGCACAAGCAGATAAAGTACTTTATCAACAAGAAATGAAACAAGTCATTGAAGATGAAGAAAACCTTGATATTATGCAAGGCATGGTAGATGACTTAATCATTGAAGATGAAGTTATCAAAGGTGTACGTACGAACATTGGTACAGAATACTGGGCAGATGCAGTCATTATTACAACCGGTACATTTTTACGTGGCGAAATCATTTTAGGTAATATGAAATATTCAAGTGGTCCAAACCATCAATTACCATCTATTTCACTAGCTGATAATCTTAGAAATCTTGGATTTGAAGTAGTGAGATTCAAAACAGGTACACCACCACGTGTTAACGCCAAAACGATTGATTATTCTAAAACAGAAATACAACCAGGTGACGATGTTGGTAGAGCGTTTAGTTTTGAAACAACGGAATATATTTTAGATCAGCTACCTTGTTGGTTAACATATACGAATGGAGAAACACACCAAGTTATAGATGACAATCTACATTTATCTGCGATGTACTCCGGTATGATTAAAGGTACAGGACCTAGATATTGCCCATCAATTGAAGATAAATTTGTAAGATTCAATGATAAACCTAGACACCAACTTTTCTTAGAACCAGAAGGTAGAAATACTAATGAAGTATATGTACAAGGACTATCAACAAGCTTACCTGAACATGTTCAACGTCAGATGTTAGAAACAATCCCAGGCTTAGAAAAAGCGGATATGATGCGTGCAGGATATGCCATTGAATATGATGCGCTTGTACCAACACAATTGTGGCCAACACTAGAAACTAAAAAAATTAAAAATCTATATACTGCAGGACAAATCAACGGAACTTCTGGCTATGAAGAAGCGGCAGGACAAGGCATCATGGCTGGAATTAACGCAGCGTCAAGAGTATTAGGCGAAGAAGAAGTCATCTTAAGTCGTTCAGATGCTTATATTGGTGTCTTAATAGATGACCTTATAACAAAAGGTACAAATGAACCATACCGTTTATTAACATCTCGTGCAGAATATCGTTTATTATTAAGACATGACAATGCAGATTTACGATTAACAGATTTAGGTTATAAATTAGGTATGATTTCTGAAGAACGTTATGCACGTTTCAATGAAAAACGTCAAATGATAAAAGATGAGCAAGCACGCTTAAATGAAATTAGAATAAAACCTCACGAACGCGTACAAGAAATTATTGAAGCGCAAGGCGGTTCTCGTTTGAAAGATGGTATATTAGCTTTGGAATTATTGCGTAGACCTGAAATGACGTATAACTTAATTCTAGAAATTTTAGAAGAAGAAAACCAATTACCAAGTGATGTAGCAGAACAAGTTGAGATTCAGACAAAATATGAAGGCTATATCAATAAGTCGTTACAACAAGTTGAAAAAGTAAAACGTATGGAAGAAAAGAAAATTCCAGAAGACTTAGATTATAGTAAAGTCGATAGTTTAGCGACTGAAGCACGCGAGAAATTAGCGGAAGTTAAACCGTTAAATATTGCGCAAGCATCTCGGATTTCAGGTGTGAATCCAGCAGATATTTCGATCTTATTAGTGTTCCTAGAACAAGGTAAAATACAAAGGGTGGAAAGTTAAGATGAGTGTAAAATGGTTAACTGAGCAACTCAGCACACAAGGTATCGAACTTACAGAGAATCAACAACATCAATTTCAAACGTATTTTCAAATGCTCGTTGAATGGAATGAAAAAATGAATTTAACAAGCATTACTGAAGAACATGAGGTGTATTTGAAACATTTTTATGATTCGATTGCACTCAGTTTTTATACGGATTTGACACAAGCGCAAACAATTTGTGATATTGGTGCTGGTGCTGGTTTTCCAAGTATTCCATTAAAAATTATTTATCCTAATTTAAAAGTTACAATTGTAGATTCATTAAATAAACGCATCCATTTTTTAAATCAGTTAGCAGAAGCATTAGATTTAGAAAATGTGAGTTTTGTACATGATCGCGCAGAAATATACGGGAAGGGAGACTACAGGGCGTCTTATGATATTGTAACTGCACGTGCAGTTGCTAGACTTTCCGTATTAAGCGAATTGTGTTTACCGTTAGTTAAAAAGGGTGGACAATTCATTGCTTTAAAATCAGCTAAAGGCGAAGAAGAATTGGAAGAAGCGCGTTTTGGTATAGGAGTCCTCGGTGGTAAACTTCAGGATGTCATTTCATATGAATTACCAGAAGATGCTGGTGAAAGGCAAATAATCAAGATAGATAAGAGAAGCGAGACACCAAAGAAATATCCAAGAAAACCAGGAATGCCCAATAAGTCTCCATTACTTGAAAAAGAAAAGTGATTTAATACAACTAATTTAGAGGGAGCGCATAAAATATGAAGAAACCTTTTTCTAAATTATTTGGTTTGAAAAATAAAGATGACATTGTTGGTTATATTGAAGAGGATCATAATAGTGTTGAATCTATTCATACTGAACGTATTGTGCCAAATCGTTATCAACCAAGACAAGTATTTGAGCCAAATAAGATTAAAGAACTCGCAGAATCAATAGATGAGCATGGATTGTTACAACCGATTGTAGTGCGTCCTATAGAAGAGGATATGTTTGAAATTATTGCTGGAGAGCGTAGATTTAGAGCCTTACAATCGTTGAATAAGACATACGCAGATGTCATTATCAGAGATTTAGGCGATGAAGAAACTGCAGTGGTAGCTTTAATAGAAAATATTCAACGTGAAAATTTATCTGTTGTTGAAGAGGCAGAAGCTTATAAGAAACTTTTAGAACTAGGCGATACGACACAAAGTGAATTAGCTAAAAGTGTAGGTAAAAGTCAAAGTTTTATAGCAAATAAATTGAGATTACTAAAATTAGCGCCTAAAGTGATAGAACGTTTGCGTGAAGGCAAAGTTACAGAACGTCACGCACGTGCGATGCTAAGTTTATCAGATGAAGATCAAGAAACATTAGTGGAAACGATTATAAGCCAAAAGTTAAATGTGAAACAAACTGAAGCAAGAGTAAAACAAAAAGTTGGCCCTGAAAAAGTGAAAGCGCAAAGTTTTGCATTTGAAAAAGACTTAACAGATGCACGTGAAGCGGTAGGCAAAAGTTTAGAAGAACTTGAAAAAAGTGGCATCAAGTTTGAACATCAAGCGAAAGACCATGATGATTATTATGAAATCAAAATTAAACTTTATAAAAAATAACATTTGAGGTTAATTAAACATATGACCTCCGCAAAAAGTACAACTTCGTTTTAATTTAAATGAGGTTGTACTTTTTTTATTTATTATAAATATTTATGAATTAGTTATCATTTAAATACAAAGATTATTTTAAAAGTATTATTTATTTTATATTCCCTAAAAATTAAAAATAAATAAATAAAAAAACGTTTGTAGGATTGTAGAATAATAAAATATGTGATTAAATTAAGAAAACGCTTACATATTAAAGGGGGATTTAAAATGGTAACGTTTATTGTATCTATTATATTATTAGTTATAGGTTATTTCACTTATGGGAAGTATATTGATAAAATGTTCGGAACGAAACAAGATAGGCCAACGCCGGCATATAATCAACGTGACAATGTTGATTATTTACCTATGAAGACGTCATCAAATTCACTCATTCAGCTATTGAACATTGCAGGTGTAGGTCCGATTTTTGGACCGATTATGGGCGCATTATATGGACCAGTAGCATTTATATGGATTGTTGTGGGATGTATTTTTGCAGGTGCAGTGCATGATTATTTGACTGGAATGATTTCAATTAGAAACAAAGGGGCACACTTACCGGAGCTTGCTGGTAAATTTTTAGGTCAGGTCATGAAACACTTTGTAAATATCTTCTCAATTTTATTATTATTGCTTACTGGTACAGTTTTTGTGACAAGTCCAGCGTTGTTACTACATAATTTATTAGATGGTCGCATTGCATTAGGTATCATTATCTTTGTGATTTTTGTTTATTATATTTTGTCTACAATTTTACCTATAGACAAAATCATTGGACGCATTTATCCAATTTTCGGTGCATTATTACTCATTAGCGCAGTAGGTATAGGTTTCCGTCTTATTCAAACAGGTGCACCGATACCTGAAATTAATTTGAAAAATATGCATCCAGACGGTGCTCCCATATTTCCACTACTATTTTTTACAATTACTTGTGGTGCTTTATCTGGTTTTCATGCTACACAAACGCCTATTATTTCGAGAACGACAAACAAAGAGAAAAATGGTCGCTTTATATTCTACGGCATGATGATTGCTGAAGGTATTATAGCTATGATTTGGGCTGCTGCAGGCATGAGTTTATTTAATGGATATAGTGGATTAAATGATGTTTTAGCGCGTGGTGAAGCCGCACTTGTTGTAAGTGAAGCATCACATCTATTATTAGGTTCTGTGTTTGGAACGATTGCAGTACTGGGTGTTATCATCTTACCAATTACCAGCGGTGATACTTCTTTCCGTAGTGCACGTATGATTATAGCTGATTATTTAAATTATGGTCAGCGTAGTATGTTAAAACGAGTGATTGTAGCCGCACCATTATTTATCGTAAGCTTTGGTTTGACTCAGGTAGATTTTACTATTTTATGGCGCTATTTCTCTTGGGCAAATCAAACTACAGCTGTCGTCGCCTTATGGGTAGGTGCAATGTACTTACTTATTGCGAAAAAGAATTTTTGGGTGGCAGCAATTCCGGCAGTCTTTATGACTTGGAATATTTTCACTTATATTTTAAGTCAGAAGATAGGTTTAGGTTTGGATCTTAATTTAAGTTATATTCTCGCCTTTGTATTCACAATTTTATGGATTGGTTACTTTACTTATCAATATAAAAAAATTACTGCAGGTGCTTCATTTGAATTAGATCATCCTATACCGTATCAACAACAACAAACTGTGACGTAAGTATAAAACGATGATGGATGCTGATTTTTAAAATCAGTGATAAAAACGAGTTAAAGATGAATGACAATAATGAGAGTAAGATACGTAATTAAAACATAATTTAGTTGCGGTCTTACTCTTGTTTTATGTAAGACTAAGGGATGTCTAATAAATGCTGTAATAGCAGCATGACAAAGAGTTTTTACATAATTAAATGTGCGTATGTCAATATAATTTGGTAGTCTAAATTAGAAACACACTATAGTCTCAAGTTAAAGGAGCTTGGCAAATGAACATAGGTAATCAAATTAAATTTTTTAGACAGCGCGATCATTTATCACAAGAAGATTTAGCCGCAAAATTGTATGTTTCACGACAAACAATTTCAAATTGGGAAAATGATAAAAGTTATCCAGATATACATAATTTGTTAATGCTTAGTTCTTTGTTTCAAGTTTCTTTAGATAACTTAGTTAAAGGAGACATAGAGATTATGGAACAAAAGTTAAAACAGAGCAAATTTAATTTATGGAGTCATTTAATGATTTGGCCTATGTTATTATCCGCAATCTTAGCAGGTCCAACCCTCTACTATTGGACGCCATTATGGATTATAGCTGAAACTATACTTTTAGCGACAATGATTATTTCATCATTTAAAGTAGAATCATTAAAAAAATCGTATAGAATACAAACGTATGATAGGATAGTTGCTTTTATGCATGGAAAAGACCCTAATGATATCTATAGTAGTAAATTACGTAATACCGTAACTTTTATGTATAGTTTTATACTTTGTGTTGGGTTATTTATAATACTTGTGCTATTAAGTATGTATTTTTTTGATGTATTGTAATAGTTATTTTTCGTAACGCCTTGTAGTTAAAGATTTATTATAACTACGAGGTGTTTTATTTATTAAATATATGATTTTTTCAATCGTATACACTACGCATGAACAAATATTATTTCTTATAGAATAATATTCAAATTTTAATAATAGTATTGCTTTACCACCCGGGAAATATTAATATTAAGTAAATAATTTGTAAATAAAATATTAAGAAAAATGATTGCTAATTTAGGGGTGATTGTATGTTTCGTTTTTTAAAACCGGCAAAGCATGTGGATCCTTTACCATCTGACAAGGTAGATGATACATATAAAAAATTACGATTACAGGTTTTTTTAGGTATTTTTATCGGTTATGCAGGTTACTATTTGTTGAGAAAAAACTTTTCATTAGCGATGCCTTCTTTAATTGAAGATGGTTTCAGTAAAGGGGAACTTGGTATCGCACTTTCAGCGATTTCAATCGCTTATGGTTTTAGTAAATTTGTAATGGGCACCGTAAGTGATCGCAGTAATGCACGTGTATTTTTAACATTAGGTTTGTTACTGACAGCAACTGTTAATTTATTGTTAGGATTCGTACCATTCTTTACTTCTAGTATTACAATCATGTTTATTATGTTATTTCTAAATGGATGGTTTCAAGGTATGGGATGGCCGCCATCAGGTCGTGTACTCGTACATTGGTTTAGTGTAAGTGAGCGTGGTAGTAAAACGTCTATTTGGAACGTAGCGCATAATGTTGGAGGAGGTCTAATGGCACCGATTGCAACATGGGGCATTTCTATGACTGCGCTTTATAATTTTGGTTATTTAAGAGGGTTTGAAGGCGTTTTTATTTATCCAGGGTTATTGGCGATTGTTATTGCAATTATTGCATATTTTTTGATCAGAGATACTCCTCAATCACAAGGCTTACCACCTATTGAACGTTTTAACAAAGATTATTCAACGACGACGCATGAAACACTTGAAACAGAGTTAACAACAAAAGAGATATTGTTTAAATATGTATTAAATAACAAGTGGGTGTGGGCGATCGCCTTTGCTAATATTTTTGTCTATTTTGTACGTTATGGTGTACTAGATTGGGCACCTACTTATTTAAGTGAAGAAAAACAATTTAATTTAAACGAATCAGGGTGGGCTTATTTCCTTTATGAATGGGCTGGCATTCCAGGAACACTATTGTGTGGCTATATTTCCGATAAAGTATTTAAAGGGCGTCGTGGTCCAGCAGGTTTCTTCTTTATGCTAGGCGTTACAATCTTTGTATTGATTTATTGGTTGAATCCACCAGGTCATGCATGGTTAGATAATTTATCATTAATTGCAATAGGATTTTTAATCTATGGACCAGTGATGTTAATTGGTTTACAAGCTTTAGATTATGTACCTAAAAAGGCAGCAGGAACAGCTGCCGGTCTAACAGGCTTATTTGGTTACTTATTTGGAGCTGTGATGGCAAACATTGTTTTAGGTTTTGTCGTACAACATTTTGGATGGGATTTTGGTTTTGTTTTATTAACCATTATTAGTATTTTAGCGATGTTAAGTTTTATTTTAACTTGGAATAAACGAGGACAAGAACAAGTACATTAAAAATAAGCAATATATGGCGCGAGTGTGAGGTCAACTGAGTGATATTGACTTCATAGTCGCGCCTATTTTTATAAACGAAAATCATTTTAGAAATTATTCGTGTAACGGTTAGTTGTTCATGTAAGCAATAAACCATAGGTATTATTAAAAGAAGAATATTAATAATTGAAAAATTATGTTAATAATGGTTATTTAATGAATAATTTATATAAAAATGTGGTAATTAAATAATAAGTGAGTACACTAAAAATTTTTATGGTATCGATACTTCATTGTTTCAATATAAAATGCGGCTCAATACGTTAGTTATTTCATTAGTAAAATACGCATTAAGGCACCAAAAATATATTTAAACAAGCAAAATTGCATGTGCTGTTTTGTATCAGTTTAATTAAGAAAGGTGATTGATTATGTATAAAAATATTTTACTACCATACTCTTTTGATAATGATTTCGATAACATTCCTGAAAACTTAGCAAAATTAGTCGGCGAAGATTCCACTGTAGTTGTTCATAATGTCATGACTGAAAATGATCTATTAGCGAGTGTACGTTATGAAAATAAACATAAAGAAGATATCATTAAAGAAAAAGAAGAAGAGCTTTCTCCATTTCTTGAAAAATTAAAAGCACAAGGTATTAATTATAAAGTCGCTATCGAATTTGGACCTGTAAAAGATACCATACTTGAGAGAATTAGTTTTGGGGATATGGATGTAGGTGATTTTGATTTAGTAGTAATGAGTAACCATCGCGTGAGTATCGATATCAAACATGTACTTGGAGATGTTACGCATAAAGTTGCTAAAAGAAGTCCTGTACCAGTACTGATAGTGAAATAACATCAAAATTATGTATTGAAATGCTTTTAATGTAGTAACACGCGTTATAATTTCTCAAAAACATCATATTTTTAAGACTAGATTGTAATACTAAAATTATTTTCTAGTCTTTTGTTTTGAAATTAAAATATGCGCAAGTTTATTTTAAAGTAAATGATTTTATCTTTCATAAATATATTTTTAGAAATATTGAACTTTTAGTTTTAGTTTTGTAACCCTTTGATGACGGCTTTAACCGCATTTTATTATATTAAAACAAGCTTTGCTACTGTTGTTTTAATATATAAAGTCTGTTATTCTGCCTAATGTTCAATTATAAGGGAGGTTACTAATTTTGGAAAATAAACAACATAATGCTAATGGGAAGAAACTGTCTTCTGTTTTTACTTATAGTATTATTATTACCGCAATAGTTGTATTATTGGGTGCAATCTTTCCAACTCAGTTTAATGAAATAGGGACAAATATTACTGGTTGGATTACTGAATACTTTGGTTGGTATTATATGGTTATTGTAGCACTCATGATATTCTTCTGTGTTTTCTTAATATTTAGTCCAATCGGAAAATTGAAATTGGGAAAACCTGAAGATAAACCTGAATTTAACACAATTTCATGGTTTGCGATGCTATTTAGTGCTGGTATGGGAATTGGTTTAGTATTCTGGGGAGCAGCTGAACCAATCAGTCACTTTGTATCACCACCATCTGGAGAGCCACAGTCAGCACATGCTTATAAAGAAGCTTTAAGAGGCGCATTTATGCAATGGGGCTTCCATGCATGGGCAGTATATGGTGTTGTAGCATTAGCGTTAGCTTACTTCCAATTTAGAAAAAATGAACCTGCATTAATTTCAAAAACATTACGTCCAATTTTCGGAAATAAAGTAGACGGTCCGCTTGGTACTGTTATTGACGTAGTATCAGTTTTTGCCACAATTGGTGGTGTTGCGGTATCACTAGGTTTAGGCGCTATGCAAATCGCAGGTGGTCTAAACTACCTATTTGATATTCCGAATAATATTGTGACACAAGGTATTATTATTGTGATTGTTACAATCTTATTCTTAGCGAGTGCTTGGTCAGGTTTAAGCCGTGGTATCCAATATTTAAGTAACGCTAATATTGGTTTAGCTGGCATAATCTTATTGTTTATTTTTATTGTAGGACCAACTGTTCTTATTTTAAATATGCTAACAAGTTCAACAGGTGAGTATTTAAATACGTTATTATTTAACATGTTTGATACGGCACCATTAGATCCACAGAAAAATGAATGGATGAAATCGTGGACGTTCTTCCAATTAGCTTGGTGGATTAGTTGGAGTCCATTTGTTGGTATATTTATTGCACGTGTATCTAAAGGACGCTCAATTAGAGAGTTCGTATCTGGAGTTATGTTAGCACCGGTACTTGTAAGTCTAGTTTGGTTTGCAGCATTCGGTGTTCTAGGTATCGAAACTGCGAAAGATAATCCAAAAATATTTGATATGCCTTCAGAAACTGCATTATTTGGTGTGTTTAATGAAGTACCGTTAGGCTTTGTGCTGTCCATTGTGACATTGCTATTAATAGCAACATTCTTTATTACGTCAGCCGATTCAGCGACTTTCGTATTAGGAATGCAAACAACATTTGGTTCATTAAACCCATCAGCTATGATTAAAGTGGTTTGGGGTATTGCGCAAGCATTGATTGCATTTATCTTATTATTCTCAGGTGGAGATAATGGATTAAATGCTCTACAAAATATGGCAATCATGACCGCCTTACCATTCTCTATCATCATTCTTTGTATGATGGTCAGCTTCTATAAAGATGCGAATAAAGAACGTAAATTCTTAGGTTTAACACTATCACCAAACAAACATAGATTAGAAGAATATACGAAAATTGCAGAAAATAGAAGCGGCAATAAATCAGAGTAATTATTAAATATAAGAAATAACTGGGACATAAATTTCAATCTCAAAATAGAGGACTAATTCGTTTTTCAAACGAATTAGTCCTTTTTGTATGAAAAATGTTTTGATTTTGTTCGTGCATGCTTGCCTTGGGATATGACTCGAGCCTGTAATCTCTCGCTCATATTATTTTCCAGGATTTCATTAAAATGCAAAATTGCGACTCAGCAAAACAATCGTTCAAAATGAGTAACTAATTGTATAACAACAAAACAAACGTCAACATCTATTCATATAATAGGTGTTGACGTTTAGGCTTAATACAAAAATATTAAATACTCATCTTTACAGCTATTTTAAAACGTAGAACTTTTTTATTTTATCTTTGTGATGTGAATCGAACAGTATAAAAAGATTTTAGCATGCTGTCATTTTTACAAAAATTGATGAATCTATCAAAATTGATTGAGCGTCATAATGTTTTCTTTCCTGTACTACATCCACGTTTAGAGCCACAAGAATTACATTTACCTGCTTTGGCTTTCTTGAAAAAGTTGAATAATGTAAAAACAACATAACTAATAATAGCTAGAAAGATAATTACATTGATAATAATCGTCATTAAATCACATCCTTAATAAAATAATAATCCAATTTGATAAAAGACAAATGAAAGTAAATATGCAGTGATTAATGGATATGCTACAGCCAATATAGTCCATTTAAGAGAATATGTTTCTTTACGAATGGTCGCAACCGTAGATAAACAAGGAATATATAGCAAGATGAAAATCATAAACGAATATGCTGATAATGGTGTGAAATGACTTTGTATAATATTTACAAGACCAGCTTCGTCTGATGCATAGATAATTGCCATCGAGCTAACGATAACTTCTTTTGCTAAGAATCCAGGTATTAACGTAGCACCCGCCTGCCATGAACCAAAACCTAATGGCGCAACTAATACAGCAAAGAAACTTCCAATTGAATGTAAAAAGCTATCATTAACATCGACATTAAAACCACCGGGACCGGTATAATTCAATAGCCAAATAATTACTGAACCAGCAAAGATAAATGTTCCTGCTTTTTTAACAAAACCTTTAGCTTTTTCCCATGTACTTCTCCACAGTGTTTTGACTGAAGGTAATCGGTAAGTAGGTAATTCGACAATAAATACAGAATCATCATTTTTTAATACTGTTTTCGTTAGTAATACACTTGTTAATAAAGCGACGACGATACCAAGTACGTATAAACTTAAGACGATGAGCGCCTGATGAGATTCAAAAAACACACCTACAAACAGTGCGTAAACGGGTAATCTCGCTGAACAAGACATAAATGGTGCAATCAAAATCGTTGTAAGTCTTTCTTTTTCACTTTCAATGCTACGCGCCGCCATAATACTTGGCACGTTACAACCAAATCCAATAATCATTGGTATAAAAGATTTACCACTAAGACCAAAGTATTCCATAATACGATCCATTAATATTGCAATACGAGACATATAACCAGAGTCTTCTAACAGAGAAATGAAGAAGAAAAGCACCAGTATTTGTGGCACAAATACAAGTACTGCACCCACACCAGCAATAATACCGTCATTGATCAAATCTTGTAAAAATGGAACGAGGCCTAACTTATCCATCAGGTTGGATACTGTATCTGTAAAGGTACCGCCTAAAAATTCATCTAATGCATCGGATATAGGTGTTCCAATCCAAGTGAATGTAACGTGGAAAATAAGCCACATAATGATTAAAAAGATTGGGATACCTAAATATTTATTTGTTAAAATACAATCTATACGATGAGTGAAATATTGTCGTTCTTCATCAGGATATTCAACCGTATCTTTTAAAATATTGTCTATATATGTATTGCGTGTTGCTTGTATTTCATCTCGTATAGAATTATCTAATTCTTCTGATAAATTTTGACGCAATAATGTTATTTCTTTCAAAACAGCGTCATCTAAAAAGTCATGAATTTTTGGATTTTCTAATAAAAATTGTATTGAGATAAAACGTGCCAATTGTTTATCAATAGAGGTGCTAGATGTTAAATGTGATTCAATTTGTGATATTGTAGCTTCAATGTGCTTACCATAATTTAATTTTAACGGTCTATTTTTGGATAAGCCATTGTCTTTCAAAGAATCTAATAATTGATGTGTGCCTTTTCCATTTCTTGCTATTATAGGTAGTAATGGCAATTTTAATTTTTTCATAAGTGCTTGCTGGTTGATACGAATACCACGTTTTGTAGCAACATCAACCATATTTAATCCAATAATTAAAGGTGCACCTAATTCCATTAGTTGAACTGTAAGCTGCAAATTACGTTTGAGTTGGCTGGCATCTATAATATTAATCATGCCAGAAAATTGACTATTCAATAAATAATCAGTAACAACCATTTCGTCTTTTGATATAGGTGATAATTCATAAATACCTGGTAAATCAACGAGGTCTCCAATATGTTGTTTGAGACGACCTACTTTTTTCTCTACAGTTACACCACTCCAGTTTCCTACATATTCGTATGTGCCAGTCAATGCGTTAAATAATGATGTTTTTCCAACGTTAGGGTTCCCTAAGATACAATAACTGTTAGTCATTGGCTTCCTCTAATTCAATCTGACATGCATCACAGCCACGAATACTTAAGCATTGACCATTCACTTCTAATATACAAGGACCCTTGAACAAGCACTTTTGTTTAATTTTTAACTTCGTACCATTCACTAAACCAAGTGCATTTAACCGATGACGCATGTGTTGATTTTTAATGTTCATTTCTTTGATTTTGTAACTCTTTTTTAAGTCTCCACTTTTTATGCTTAACATAAAACTCACTCTTTCTTATAATGAGATAATAATAATCATTATCAATTATACTATTATGTCAAATATAATAGAAGTAAATTTTAATATAATTCTGTGAATGTTTTGTTAAGCATTATTGCCTGTAACATATATTACTTTGTTTTTTTGATTTTAAAAAATAAAAAGACAAATCATTGAGCAAAGAAATTGCTATCACGAAGATGTAATATTACACTTAAATTAAACAATAACTATACTAAGTACGAGATGAAATAACTCAGTCAAAAGATGTTTGGAAGATTAACTGGTGTTCAATGCTTTTGAGTTTCGGATATGAATCATAAATCGTTATATGAAAATATATGTGTGTTTAAAAATTGAATTACATATTGAGATAGGAGGGATTCAAATGGTTATCCGTGATAATAAACGCATAAAAGTAAAACGTTTAAATGAAACGCGCTCAAGTGGGATTTCTGTCATGATTGAAGAAGGTGGTTTGGGAGCTGACCAATATTATCAAATTGAAAAGCAAAATGCGAAAACATCTGAAGAACACTTACATCAATTTGAACATGAAGTAAGTGAAAAAAATAATACTGAACTGATTGATTTATTAATTATAAATGCGCAAGAAAGTACGAATAAAGCGTATAGTGAGGCGTTAAAGACAATTCAGCAAGAAGTGTTAAACCGAATGAAATCATAAATATTGTATTTAAACCAAGATTTAATAAATAAGAAGATAACCAAGACTATTGATATAACTATTTACAGTTGTATCAATAGTCTTTTTAATATTTAAACATAGGTAAGACTTAGGGTACGATAAATTAAGTGCTGCAGAAGTGAAATAATATTCAAATTAAAGTAGACCAACCACGATAATACAATCAACCATAAGGTATACAGCTATAAAAAGCCATGTAACACAGATATTACTCGTATTTGTCGATGATATTGTTCAATTTATTTAAATAAGCTTCTTTTAGTTGCTTAGGATATATGATATGGACATTTTCACCTAAAGCAATTAAATAATTCACCATATAATCCAGTTCTTCAATATTATAACCACCAGTAATATAAGGTGTACCTTTTATATATTCTAAGTTCATATTGGGATAGTTGTTTTTGGAATATTGCTCTACTCCAAATGGTGTGAGCTGACATTTAAATGTGACATTATGATAGGTGCTTTCATATTGTTTTTGAAATTCAGCAAGTTGTTCTTTTGTATAGTTATTTTTTCTCGAAAGATTGATTGTTAATTGTTCGATATAATCACATCGAAATGTGCCCCATTTGTCATTTTTTATATCATATGCGCTACAGAACCATATGCCGTTTCTATAAAACAACTCATAAATCTGTAATTCTGTATCAATTTTTTTGTATTGTGTATAACGGATGTGAACGGTTTGTTCATAGATGATAGATTTTAAAATACTAGATAAATATTTTACATGACTGACAGGTGGTACATTATGATAAGTAACAAAATCTAATGTTTTCAAGATCTTATGTTGCTGTTCCGTTGGTATTGTAGCTAATAATTTTTCACTGATTTGTGTATAAGATTTTTGAAAGGGTGTTGTAGATAATAAATCTAAAGCTTTAAGTGCAAAAAAGATTGCTAATACTTCATCATTATTAAAATATATGGGTGTTAACAAATTCTGTGAAATGATTTTATATCCGCCATAGCGCCCGTTTTCTACATATATACTAAGTCCCATGTTTTCTAATTCTTGTACATCTCTTAACGCTGTTCTTTTTGAAATATTAAATTCTCTCATTAAATCAATTAAATGAAAAGCATGTTTGTTACTTAAAAAGATAAGCTCTTGATTTAATCGTTCAGATTTTTTCATATTTTCTCCTTTAAAGGTGACTTATTTAGACACCATTGAAATATATACTTAGGTTAACAAATTTTTAAGGAGAATGTATATGAAAACTTTAATGATTAATGCACATCCTGATTTTAAAAAAGAAGATAGCTTTTCTTTCAAATTAAAAGAAATGTTTCTTGAAGCATATGGACAATTGTATCCAAATGAACAACCAGAAGTTTTGAATTTATATGACATTCAGTTGCCTCGTATTGAAAAAAATCAATTACTGAATGTATGGCACAAGCAATGTGAAGGAGAAAAATTATCCGAAGTAGAAGAACTGATTTCAACCAAAACATCAGAGTTACTACAACAATTTAAAGCGTATAAAAGAATTGTCATTATTTCACCATTACACAATTTTAATATTACGTCACGACTTAAAGATTATATAGATAATATTATGATTGCACGTGAAACGTTCAAATATACTGAAAATGGATCTGTAGGTTTAATGACAGATAATTATAAAGCGTTATACTTACAAGCAAGTGGTTCAATTTATACAAATGATGATCGTTATAAATTATTAGATTTTTCTTATCATTATTTGAAAGCGATGTTTGAAGATATTATGGGGTTTGAAGAATTTTATGTAGTTAGAGCTCAAGGAACTGCGATATTATCTGAAAATGACATTTTAAATGATGCAAAATTAGATTTAAAGCAAGTATTGCCATCATTTTATGCAAAATAAATTGATTATAATAAGGAGATTAAGACAAAAATAAGGTCATATCTTTCAAATTATATACGTACCATATAAGAGATAGTTGTATGATAAATATATGAAAAAAGTATGTTTATATAGGTTTTGAAATTACTAAAATGTGTTTATTTAGCTAAGAAATATTTGAAATAATCATGCATTTGTAAAAGATTCTTTTTTAAAAGGATATGTACATTACAATTAAAAATCACTATACTGTAATACGTGTTTGTACATTATTAACAAGGAGAAAATTGATGAATCTTTTAAAACAAATTTTCAAAAAGGAAGATATTGCTAAATTTCAAAATAAAGATGCTCATTTAGAGCGTACATTAAGAATAAGAGACTTTTTAGCTTTAGGTGTCGGTACAATTGTTTCTACTGCTATTTTTACGTTGCCTGGTGTTGTAGCTGCAGATCACACGGGTCCTTCAGTCAGTTTATCCTTTCTAGTAGCAGCTATTGTGGCAGCATTGGTAGCATTTGTTTACGCAGAAATGGCATCTGTCATGCCTTTTGCTGGATCAGCATATACTTGGATTAGCATATTATTTGGAGAATTTTTTGGATGGATTGTAGGTTGGGCATTAATTGCTGAATATTTAATTGCGGTTGCATTTGTGGCATCAGGATTTTCAGCTAATTTGAGAGGTTTATTAGAGCCTTTTCATATATCACTACCTCAGTCATTATCTAACTCTCTCGGTACAGACGGAGGTATCGTTGATTTATTAGCAGCTATTGTAGTCATTATTACTGCGGTATTACTATATAGAGGAACGTCAGAAGCGGCCCGTGTTCAAAATGCACTCGTGATTCTCAAAGTATTGGCTATTTTCTTATTTATTATTGTAGGTTTATCAGTGATTGATATTGGTCATTACATACCTTTTATTCCAGAGTACCGTGAAACTGCAGCAGGTGCATTTGGTGGCTGGCAGGGAATATATGCAGGTAGCTCTGTCATTTTTGTTGCTTATATCGGTTTTGATTCTATCGCTTCAAACTCTGGTGAAGCGATTAATCCACAAAAAACAATGCCACGAGGGATTTTGGGCTCTTTACTGATTGCGGTTACTTTGTTTATAATCGTTTCACTTGTATTAGTGGGAATGTTTGACTATGCGCAATATAAAAATAATGCTGAACCAGTAGGTTGGGCTTTGCGTATGAGTGGTCATAGTACCGTTGCGGTTATAGTGCAGGCAGTCTCAGTGATTGGTATGTTTACTGCTTTAATTGGTATGATGATGGCGGGTTCTCGTTTACTTTATTCATTTGGTAGGGATGGCATCTTACCATCTTGGTTAGGAAAATTAGATAATAAGAATTTGCCGAACCGTGCGTTAATCGTACTATCGATTGTTGCAATTATTATTGGTTCTGTATTTCCGTTTGGCTTTTTAGCACAATTAATTTCAGCGGGTGCGCTTGTAGCTTTTATGTTTGTGACAGTAGGTATTTTTTCATTACGTAAAAGAGAAGGACATGATTTACCAGAACCAGCATTTAAATTGCCTTTTTATCCAGTGATGCCAGTTATTATTTTTATTTGTGTATTTATTGTGTTCTGGGGATTAAGTGGTCAGGCTAAAATCTATACATTAATTTGGTTCTGTGTCGGCATCATTTATTATGTATTGTATATTTTAAAAAATCTTAAAAACATCAAAAATTAAACACATTATGGTTTAAACATTAATAAAAAGTTTAATGGTTTAGACAAAATCTATGCATTGATTATTATAGTATGTGTTAGTCCTGATTGAGTAGAAATTTGGAATTAATCGACATTGTTAATGATAAAGTCCGTATAATTGTGTAAAAGTAAAAAGGCCATATAACAGTCCTTTTACGGTACAATGTTTTTAACGACAAAAACATACCCAGGAGGACTTTTACATGACCCAAGTACATTTTACACTGAAAAGCGAAGAGATTCAAAGCATTATTGAATATTCTGTAAAGGATGACGTTTCTAAAAATATTTTAACAACGGTATTTAATCAACTAATGGAAAATCAACGAACAGAATATATTCAAGCAAAAGAATATGAACGAACAGAAAACCGACAAAGTCAACGAAATGGCTATTATGAGCGCAGCTTTACGACACGTGTAGGCACGCTAGAATTAAAAGTACCCAGAACACGTGATGGCCATTTTTCACCCACAGTGTTTGAACGTTATCAACGAAACGAAAAAGCCCTCATGGCTTCAATGTTGGAAATGTATGTATCAGGCGTTTCAACTCGTAAAGTATCAAAAATTGTGGAAGAACTTTGTGGTAAATCCGTCTCTAAGTCCTTCGTTTCTAGCTTAACAGAACAGCTAGAACCTATGGTTAACGAGTGGCAGAATCGTTTATTATCAGAAAAAAATTATCCTTACTTAATGACCGATGTACTCTATATAAAAGTACGAGAAGAAAATCGAGTACTCTCAAAAAGCTGTCATATAGCGATTGGAATAACCAAAGATGGCGACCGTGAAATTATCGGCTTCATGATTCAAAGTGGCGAAAGCGAAGAGACCTGGACAACATTTTTTGAATACCTAAAAGAACGCGGTTTACAAGGTACGGAACTCGTTATTTCTGATGCGCACAAAGGATTAGTCTCTGCCATTAGAAAATCCTTCACCAACGTAAGTTGGCAAAGATGCCAAGTTCACTTCCTAAGAAATATCTTTACCACCATTCCTAAAAAAAATTCAAAATCTTTCAGAGAAGCTGTTAAAGGAATTTTTAAGTTCACAGATATTAACTTAGCGCGTGAGGCTAAAAATCGATTGATTCATGATTATATCGATCAACCAAAATATTCAAAAGCTTGCGCATCATTGGATGATGGATTCGAAGACGCCTTTCAATATACCGTACAAGGAAATTCCCACAATCGACTAAAGAGTACCAATCTAATTGAACGACTGAATCAAGAAGTACGCAGAAGAGAAAAGATTATTCGCATCTTCCCCAATCAAACATCAGCCAATCGCTTAATTGGAGCCGTTCTTATGGACCTACATGATGAATGGATTTATTCTTCAAGAAAATACATCAATTTTGATAAGTAGAAATGGTAAAAACATTGTATAGCATTTTACACAGGAGTCTGGACTTGACTTTGTTAATTCCGTTTCTACTCTTTTTTATAGTTTGTCTTAAAATAAAAAGTAGGAAGTATGTTAAAATTTCAGGCTAAACCTTAATATAATATGGGTTTAATTGGTAGGAATTGATATGAAAATGCGTTTTAATTAAGTTTTAAAATATAAAATATCACTACTCAATAGAATTGAGTAGTGATATGTATATCATTATTTAGATTTATTAACAAAACGATTTTTAAACATTAGTAGACTAAGTCCAGCAGTTAATGCTAATAAACCAGCACTAATACTTAAAATTTCAGCATTATTCTGTTGTCCAGTATCTGGTAAATTTTGTTGTTCCATTTGGTTATCTTGAGCGTTTGGTGTAACGACTCCTTGTGGTGTATTAATTGATTGATTATTTTTATTGGCAATTTTTTGTGTTTCATTTTCTATAGCTTGTTCGTATGCTTCTGGTGAAACTTCTGTTCGTTTTGGTACGTTATTTTCTAATTGTTGATAGTCTTCGTGAGACATACCATCAGGTTTTACACCACCATATGGTCTATTACCTTGCGTAGTTTGATGTGCTTGTTGTTCTTCTTTTGCTTGTTCAAAGATACTTGCAACTTTTTCATTATAATTGACTTGAGATAACTCGCCAGAATCTTTTTGCTGAGTAAGTTGTGTTATTTCATCTTGATATGTTTGTGGTAGAGCAGAGATATCAAAGTCCATGTTTGCCCAACCATCACCGTCAGGGTCAGTACTACTTGGTAGCGTTTCTCCTGTAACAGTTTTAGCACCATTTTCCTCAGCATTAGCTGTGCCGTTGATTCCCGTCACTGCTATTGAACTTGCTAATAATGACGTAAGTAAAATGTTTGATTTTTTCATTAATTATCCCCCTTTACTATTATATTAATATCATAAATATAACCCCCTCATCAATATTGTTCAAAACATTTTAAAAGTAAATTAATAATGTTTGCTATAGAATTTTTTATCTTTGCTAGCAGTAACCTTTTTATTACTAAGATCAATAGTGTTACAAGTACATATTAAATTTTTGCTTTATAGAAATTATTCTATGTTATGTTGTTTTTTTAATGATAAAGCCAAAATGAGTGCGATAATCAGTAGAATGCCAATTAATTGAAAACTACGAAACGTAACATTAAGCCAAAAGGCACTTGCTAATATGGCCATAACAGGTTCAATTGTGCCGAAAAGCGTTGTTTCTTTTGCCGATAAGTAATTTAAACTTTCAATAAAGAAAAAGAATGCTATAGCGGTTCCAGCAATAATACCAAAAGTTAAATAAAGTGCAGTCGATCCTGTTAAATGAGACCAGTCAAACTGCCATATAGGTGCTTTGAAATTCATGACAATGCCTGAAATTAACATGGCCCAGCCGACAACTAAAATAGATGGAAACCGAGTTAATAATTGTGTTGCGTAAAGTGTATAGAAAGCAAGTGCTAAGCCTGATATAATCCCCCAAATTACGCTTGGTGTAGATACCACAAGCTTACTAAAAGATCCGTTGGTTAGTAGTAAAAATGTACCTGATAATGTGAGGATAATTGCAACCAAATCAAAAGGTTTAAAGCGTTCTTTACGTCTAATCACATACCAAATAATGATATATACTGGGGCTATGTATTGCAGTAAAGTAGCGACTGCGGCATTACCAAAATTGATAGACGCCATGTAAGCATATTGAACGAGTAACATACCAAGAATTGAGAAAATGATAAGTTGAAATAAGCTATGCTTATTTTTAAATATATCGAATAATGAAGATTTTCTATTTATTATTTTGTAAATCATTAATAAGACGAAGCCACTGATTAATAACCTCGCAGTTACATACCAATTGACATCAATGTCCCTTTGTTGAAAAAGAAAATCTGATACCGTACCACCGAGCCCCCAAAATGAAGCCCCTACAATAGCTAATAAAATACCTATGATTCTAAATTTTGTTTTATTTACCATATCATCACCTGTGAAATATTAATATATTTATACTATAGCGATAAAATAAGCGATATAATATATAAAAATAAGCTTAAAATAGCAAAATATTGAGGTGTCTCATTTATGTATCAAGAAATTATCGTAGAAAATACAAGAGAAGAATTAATACAATTTCCTGATAAACAATGGAAACATATTATTTTACATACACATTTAAATCGCACGATTTTTGGCTATATTCCTATACATTGGCACCACGCATTACAATTCATGTATGTGGTTAATGGAACACTCGATGTTTCAATTGGTGACGACACATTTAATATTAAAAAAGGAGACGGGCTTTTTATCAATTCAAATGTTGTGCATGAGTTAACAAGTGAATTTTCACAAACAGAGTATTATTGTTGGAATATTGAGATACCAGAAACGATCAATTATTTAGAATTTAATTATGTATCAGAAATTATAAATAAAGCACATTATGTCCCCTATATATACTTATCCCAAGATGACAAACAACAAAGAGAACTCTTAGAGATTATTAACTCAGCTGGTCAAATTTATGAAAAACAAAACTCATACTTTGAACTAGATATTACTGCCAAATATTATAAAGCAATAAAATGGTTATTACTGCATTTTGCAGTAGTAAATGAACAAAAGCGATACTACTTTGATTATCGTATTAAAAGACTGATAACGTATTTGCAAAATCATTTTCACAAGAAAATTTCATTACAAATGTTAAGTGATGAGATTCATATGAGTAAATCTGAAACGGTTAGATGTTTCAAATTTTATGTAAATCAGACCCCTATGCAATACTTGGTGAATTTACGATTAGAACACAGCGTAAGAATGTTGCGTAGTAAACAATCATATACGATTACTGATATTGCAATGGCATGTGGTTTTTCAACAACGAGTTATTTTATTAAAGTTTTTAAAGAAAAATACAAGCTCACCCCAAAACAATTTCAGAAAAAGCAAATAACTGCGACGTCATGACTCAATACGGATTAGAAAAATTGCTAATTATAATGATAAGTAGATACAATAAGTTAAATGCCAAATAAAGGGGTCGTTTTTATGAATATTAAACTGATTGTCGTGGACATGGATGGCACATTTTTAACTGATGATAGCCAATTTAATTACGGGACTTTTCAATTGTTAAAAGAAAATTGTGCAAATCAAGATATTCGCTTTGTCTTTTGTACTGGTAAGCAATGTGAGCGTGTAGAAACGATTGTAGGTGATCTCGCAACGAATACATTTATTGTAGGCGACAGTGCAACACGAATTAAATACAATGGGGATTTTATTTACAATGCAGTGATAGAAAATAAAAAAGCAAAAGAAATTATTGATACGATAAGAGCAATTGATGATACACAAACCATTTTGGCTTGTTCGAAAAACGGTGCATACGTGTTAGACAATATTTCTGAATCAGAGAAAAGGCACGTGCATGGTTCTTATCAACATGTGCACTATATTAAAGATTATAACGATATTGAAGATGATTTATTGAAAATTACTGTTCATGACGCAAGTGCTCACTGTAAAGAGACTGCCGACCGTCTAAAACATTTTGAAAAAGATGTTTATATCGTAGCTTCAGATGAATCATGGATTGACATTGCAGACTTGGGCGTGAATAAAGGAACTACAATTAATCGAATTCAGAATTTACTTCAAATTACACCTTCAGAAACTATTGCATTTGGTGATGGGTATAATGATTTAGATTTATTTAAAGCGGCGAAATATAAAGTCGCTATGGATAATGCTTATCCTGAATTAAAAAAAGAGGCAAATTTAATTGCAATTAATAATAATGAAGATGGCGTTGTACAAACTTTAAACTTACTTTTAGGATTTAAATAAAAGTAGATTTTTATATGAATTGGAAAAATAGTAAGAATTCATAAAATAAATTGTACTTTGTATGATAATATCTATCTAGTGCGTATTTTTATATGCAATATTTAGATGAGGAGGTTCATGCATCGTGAGTACAAAGCAACAATCAAACAACAAATTGATTTTAGCTATTGTGTTAAGTGTGTTAACGTATTGGCTTTTTGCTCAATCGTTTATTAATATATCTACACAGGTTCAACATACCTATCAAACAACACCAGGTGTTGTTAACTTATCTGTCAGTTTA
Organism: Staphylococcus sp. 11-B-312; assembly: GCF_016743055.1. Taxonomy (NCBI): domain Bacteria; kingdom Bacillati; phylum Bacillota; class Bacilli; order Caryophanales; family Staphylococcaceae; genus Staphylococcus; species Staphylococcus sp. 11-B-312. The sequence continues at coordinate 2,695,487 of NZ_CP068241.1, read as the reverse complement.
GCATCATTTGCTACTGGTATTTTTATGGTCGGTGCAGGTGACGTTTCTGATAAAATTGGAAAACTAAAAATGACTTATATTGGTATCATTTTTAGTATTTTAGGCTCATTACTTATTATTGTGTCTAGTGTGACAGCTTTCTTATTGGTAGGACGTATGTTGCAAGGACTTTCGGCGGCTATTTTACTTCCTTCTACCGTAGGCGTGATTAATGAGCAATTTAAAGGTAAAGAAATGCGTAGAGCATTTAGCTACTTGATGATCGGTAGCGTTGGTGGTATCGGTTTAGCATCGATGGTTGGGGGATTGATAGCGACATATGTCAATTGGCAATCTAACTTTATCATCTCTATCATTATTTCAATTATTGCATTTTGGTTATTGTGGGGAACAGAAGAAGTAGAAAAAGAAAAAATTGACACAAGACCATTTGACTATATTGGGATGTTTTTATTTGCAGTTTTAATAGGAAGTATTACATTGTTTGCCACACAAGGGTTTGAACAAGGTTGGTTCAGTACCTTTTCAATTACATGTTTTGTGATTTTTATAATTTCTACAGTTATTTTTATATTCTTTGAAAGGCAAAAACATGCACCGTTCATTGATTTTTCATTATTCCGAAATCGTGGTTTTGTTGGTTCTTCAATGATCAATGTTGTACTCAATTCTGGCATAGGTACGACGACAGTATTTAATATGTATGCGCAGACAGAATTAGGATTAAATGCCTTTCAAGCAGGACTTGTGACTGTTCCTTATGTCATTATGGCAGTTGTGATGATCCGTTTAGGAGAAAAATTATCCTTACGCTTTGGAGGCAAGCCACTGTTATTGGTAGGACCACTATTTCCAGCAATAGGAATTATGTTTATCAGTTTAACTGTATTACCAACAGATTGGTATGTAGGCATTGTCGTGTTTGGATTTGTCATTTGTGCTATAGGAAATGGCTTATGTGCTACACCAGGAATTACAGTTGCAATTTTAACAATTCCTGATGAAAAAGTTGGCTTAGCTTCAGGTATCTACAAAATGTGTGCGACACTAGGTGGTGCACTAGGCATTGCGCTTAACACAACTATTTTTGCAGCAGTGCAAGTCAACCATAGTGCTAGTGTAGCTGCGACGACTTCATTTTTAACAGGTTTATTGATTATGATTATAGGTGTGATTTTGACTCAAATCATCATTCCTAAAAATATAAAAGCTTAAGCATATATTGAAATTCATTAATAAATGATACCGCGCTATAAATCTCATATTTAAAATAAGGACTAATCCGTAAGATAATCATGGATTGGTCCTTTTATATTGCCGTTATTATGAATTTGATATACATGTTTAATAAGCGAACGGTTTAAACTTATTAACTACTTAAACGATTAGTTACAGTTGTTGATGCTTATTTTACATCATTTATAATGCGAACTTTATAGCTATCACTAAGTCAATTACATATATTTATTAAGTTGATTTCAATTAAGAATCAGTTAAATGAACAATAAATGTTTTAACGCTAACGGCTGTTCCAGTTATTTTTATTTCCCATTCATTGTTTTTAAAAGTAACGTTAACCTTCACCTTACCATTTTTACCAATTTCTTGGCCTTGTTCAACGATAAGATTGAGTGGATGGTCTGAATTGTTATGTATGTATTTAACAAAGTAAGCTCCCATAATTCCAGAAGCGGTTCCAGTAACTGGATCCTCTGTTGTTCCAGAGAAAGGTGAAGAAAAATGACGTGCATGCATATTAGCATCTGGATGATATGTTTCAAAACAAAATGGATGAATAGACACGTTAGGCTTTTCGCTTAATATAGAAGGGAATTGGTCATTGTTGGGTTTCATTTTCTTACAAACAGCTAGACTTGTCACTGGAACCAGAAGTGTCCAAACGCCTGTACTTCCATATAAAACTGGTAAATTATCGACGATATCTTCTTCTTCGATACTTAGTGCATGAGCTAAATCTTTATTAGAGCCATTGAATGTCTCAAATTGTGGTGTGGCATGTTGCATAGTGATATATATTTGGTCATTATGAGATACATTCATTCCGATAGATAAAATGCCTGCTTTAGTTTCAATTGTAATTTCGTTTTTATTTTTTAGTAATTGTTTTTCTTTTAAAGCATAAATCGTGGCAATTGTTGCATGACCACAAAGGTCCATTTCATGGCCTGGCGTGAAGAAACGTATTCTAAGGTCTGCCTTATCAGATTTAACAGGAAATGCAGTTTCATTAAAGCCAATTTTTGATGCAATTTCTTGCATTTCCCAATCTGTTAAATTTTCTGTATCCAATACAACGCCAGCAGGGTTCCCTTTATTGGCTTCTATACTGAATGAGTCATAATGATAAACCTGCACGGATTTAACCATTTCATTCCTCCTGATTTTTAAATTCTCTATAAGTTGTAGAACAATTTACATGAGTTTGTTTTGCAATTTTACTTGTAGCTATTATTTTAAAAGAATTTTAATTGATTTATCAACTTTATTATCTCTTTATATAGAGGTTATGACGCTTTTTAGCCTTTATATTAAACTTTGACTTATCCTTTTTTTACTGCTTGTACGCATATAAAATAGTTTTTAGTTAATCATTAGGTGTTATGTCGCGTTGTTTATGTATGGATACCTCTACGTAATGATGAATAAAATTAGTCGAATAAGACACATTCCAAACCCCCCTTACTATTTTCAGTAATGAGGGGTTTTTGTGAATTAAACACAGCTATTGTTTTATAAGTGGATTATTACATTTTGATGGGTAAGAATACAAAATTATGTGTTCCGCAATAGACATAACTATTATTGATATTATTAAAAAGGAAACTATGAATGGAATTAGAAAAAGAGTTTGAATTTTATAATTATGTTTTCAACCGGTTACGTTATATTGGTGACCTCTTACGATAAAAGTACTGACAAAATAGCAGAGAATTATATAGTATAAGTAAAAAGAGGGGGGCGGTACTATGGAAAGTGACGTACGAGTTCATCTGAAAGTAGACGAAGTTCGCACTATAACAGAAGTAAACATCAATACTTTTGATAGAAAAACAGGTGAAAGTTTATTAGAACACATTAATAATTTCACATTTTCAAATTTAGATAAACTAGGGATTAAAACATCAGAAGGTATATTCATGATCAGTAAATCAGATATCATGTTCGCTGAAATATTTGATAAAGAAATCACAATTACGACAACAGAAAAAGAACTTACAACACGTATGACTTTAAGTACATTACAACATAAGTTGGCCGGCGCTTTCTTTATAAAAATATCTAAATCATCAATTATTAATGTTCATTTTATAAAGAAAGTTAATCCATCCTTCTCAGGTAATCTAATAGCTACACTTACGAATGGCAAGAAAGTGTCTATATCTCGAAGATACGTCAAAAATTTAAATAAAGCATTAGGCATATAACATATAAGGAGAGGATTATAATGAAAAGAACCTTAAAAGAAATGTTACAAGGTGTCGGATTTAGCAGTAGCATCACGATTATCTTTCTCGCAGCTAATCACATGAGCATTGGTTTTGGTGATGTATTAGGAATATATTTCTTTGGAGCTGTTTGTGGCTTATTATCTAGTATTTATGTAGTAGAAAGTATACCTTTATTACTGCAATTATTCATTCATTTAAGTGGTAGTGTTATTTCATTTATTGTTGTAGCTTATCTTAATCATTGGTTACCGATGGAGGTTTCCACAGTGGTTTCATCAATTACTATATTTGTGATTATTTTTCTAATATTATGGTTATTATTTTTTATTAATAATCTACTACACAGTAAAAAAGTTAACGCGCAACTAAAAAAGTAAGGAAATGAAGGTTGCCAACAAATAACGATATAAAAGTCAGCAGAACAAAGTAATATCATCATTTTTCTTCACATACAGAACATTCTCATGAAACAAAGACGCCACTAAAAATATTAGCATTTTTCAGCAATCACTTGCTTGATATCGCGCTCTAAGGTTTACGATTGAATTATATTCAAAGGAGGTTATATAATATGGGTAAATTTGACAGTCTACAGGACAAAGTTGTAGTTATTGCTGGTGGTGCTAAGAACCTTGGTGGCTTATTAAGCACTACTTACGCTAAAGAAGGCGCTAAATTAGTAATCCATCACCATGATGAAAATTCTTTAGATGATGCAAAAGCGACACTTACAAAAGTTGAAAATCTGGGCGGAGAAGGTACATTATTTTCTGGTGATTTGACCAAGGTTAGCAATGTCAAAGCTTTATTTCAGCATGCTGAAGCAACGTTTGGAAAAGTAGATATTGCAATAAATACTGTAGGAAAAGTGCTTAAAAAACCGATTTCAGAAACGACTGAAGAAGAATTCGATAGCATGGCGGACATCAACGCAAAGTCAGCTTATTTCTTTATTAAATATGCTGAAAAATATATGAATGATCATGGTAAAATCATCACTTTGGCTACTGCATTGCTTGCTGCTTACACCGGTTTTTATTCAACTTATGCTGGTGGCAAAGCACCTGTTGAGCATTATACACGCGCAGCATCCTCAGAATTTATGGATAGAGGGATTTCAGTAAACGCTGTCGCTCCAGGGCCAATGGATACGCCATTCTTCTATCCACAAGAAGGCGATGATGCTGTAGCATTCCATAAATCCCAAGCGCTTCATAACCAACTTACAAAAATAGAAGACATCGCGCCGATTATTACTTTCTTAACTTTAGATGGATGGTGGATCAACGGTCAAACATTATTTGCAAATGGTGGTTATACGACTCGCTAGTTTACTTTTTAATCATAAGGAGGTCATTTTGATATGTATTACTTTTTAGCAATATTTAAAGGGAAAGAAACAGATATCAAAATTATTACAGAAGCCAAGGTAATAGATGAAAAGAATGTATCTGTGCCAAGTCATAATTACGTTAAAGCATTAGCCGAAGAGATTATTGAGCTATCGCATCAAAATAATTTATTCCATAATGATATTAAAAGTATTGGTTTAAGTATAGATAACCCTGAACACATTGGTTATAACAGTGTGGCGTCATTAAAACATGATATGACATCAACATTTGGATTTGAAGCTATCATTGACAATGACTATGAAGAATTGCTAGTCCAACTTATGAAATAGACAAAAAGGTGACTTTATAAGGTCACCTTTTTTAGGAGGTAAATTATGCAAGTCAAACAAGTTGCCGATAATTTAGGTATCAGTGAACACACCATTCGATATTATGATAAAGCAGGGCTCTTTCCTTTTGTTCAGAGAAATAAGAATGGCTATAGAGATTTTTCAGAAGAAGACTTATATTGGATTGAATTTATAAAATGCATGCGTCAGACACATATGCCTATATCAAAATTAAAAGAAATTGCGGAGTTATATCATCAAGGTAGTGACACAAAAACGAAGCGGAAAAATATATTTTTGGAACATCAAAAAAATTTAATTGAACAAAAAAAGATTATAGATCAAGGGCTTCAAACATTAGAAGAAAAATTTAAATTGTTGGAGAATGAATAGATAAAAGTACAGCGCGAGAAAAAAGAAAATACAAATTACTACTTTCATTTTTTATAGTACTTAACCTTTAAATAAAAATTATTGCCAGCTAGAGAAAATCTATGCGATAGAAAATGTAATTTAAGAGTATTTTGTATCGATTTTTATTAGTTTCTTTAAATTATAAGATATAAATATAGCCAAACACATACACTATATGTATGTGTTTTAATTTTTAAATAACAAGATATAACTTAATAAAAATATTCAAGATTCTAAAAATAAATCCGGTATTTTGAAAATAATTAAATTTATCATGTGTAATCATTTCAATAAAAAGTATATACTATCAATAAATTATGAACAATGTAGGAGTAGATTAAGATTGAAAAATACAAATAAAAAGCCACTGCTAGTGGAACTGAATGAAGATGATTTATACAATTATTATTACTGGAAATATTTAGATCCGTTACAAAAAGCTAAGGAATGGAACGGACCATACATCGAGGAAGAAAAAATGACGTTTATTGAATTCAAAAATAAATATAAAGAAAACAAATATCTTTATAAAAATGCATTATCTATCTTAGCAATAAAGTATGAAAATGAGTTTATAGGTATAGTTTCATCATATTGGAAAGATAAAAAGTCCAAATGGTTAGAATGTGGTATTGTCATATACAAAAATAATAACTGGGGACAGGGTTTAGGTTCTCAATTATTCAATAATTGGATTAATTATCTTTTTAAAGAAACAGATGCTAATAGAATAGGTATTTCAACGTGGTCAGGTAATATTAGAATGATGAAGGTAGCAAGTAAATCTGGGATGATTGAGGAAGCACGTATACGTAAGGGGAGAGTAGTTAATGGTAATTTCTATGATGCGATACAAATGGGTGTTTTGAGAGAAGAGTGGCAAATTTAAGAGTGTTTTTCTAAATATCTAACCTTCTCAATATATGTGTTGAAAAAGTGTAAAATGACTATCTGAGCTAAATCGCATACATAAATCCCACCAACACAATTAATTGAAAAATGGAATTTTTATTTTCAGTTCAATTATCTACTGATAAAATGAATACGTCTGGGACAAAGCAATGATGTCCCAGATTTTTTATCGTCTTCGGATATATCCTTTTTTTAATAAAACATTTTGTTTGCCTAGTTCTCTTTCAATGATTTTCATATTTTCCTTCACACACTTCTAAAACCGTCATAGCAGATGTTGTGGATATTTTCACAATTCACTATAATCGTAAAATTTAAAATTTTTGCATAAATTTCAAAAATAATGGTATATTACATGTAAGGGCTTACATACATAAAGAAAGGAGATATTTATCACTCAATACTTTATTAGTTGGATTAAACATAGATAGGAGAAACTGTATGAAAATTATTCCATTTTCAGATTTGAAAGACATCGTAAAAGAAGGTGATGTTATAGCTCTGGCAGCCTTATCTACAGCAAATTTACCAGCTGAGATACTTAAAACGTTAGTCGAACAATATGATGAGGATCAATCACTTAATAATTTAACGTTCATGCTTGCTAATGATATTAGTGACTATAGAGGTGACAGTTATGATTTAGATTCATTCGTTTCAAGGGGTATGGTTAAACGATTAATCACGAGTATTATTACTGGTTCACCAGCAACGATTCAAGCAATGCAGAACAATGAAATAGAGGCTTATTTCCTTCCTCAAGGTGTTATAACCACACATTATCGAGGAAGTACGGAAGCTTTTCCAGGGCCGATTACTAAAATTGGTTTAAATACAAATGTGGATCCACGTTATTCTGGTGGAAAAGTCAATACATGTACGACTGAGGATTTGGTTTCTTTAATAAATATCAATGATGACACTTATTTGAAATATCAGTTTCCAGAAATTGATGTAGCTTTACTAAGAGGTACATATGCTGATGAAGCAGGCAATATTTATATGAAGCATGAGACACACTTAGGAGAAGGTTTTAGTTTAGCAGCAGCTACGCATAAAAATAATGGAAAGGTCATTGTTCAAGTAAAAGAAGTGATTCAAAGTGGTCGTTTCAATCCAAATGAAGTGTTTATACCTGGCAAATTAGTAGATTATATTGTAGTGAACCGTGATCCAAAATATCATAGACAAGTGATTCAAACGTACTATGATCCGGCACTTTCAGGACATTATCAAATTACAGAGATGCGAGAACCATATATAGAATTGAACACTCGAAAAGTAATTTTGAGACGTGCTGCTCAATTTTTACTTCAAGGTGATGTCATCAGTATTGGTTTTGGCATAAATAATGAGTTATCCAATGTTTTAACTGAAGAAGGGGTTAATAATTTAGTACAGCCCAATATAGATACAGGCGTGTTTGGTGGTTTGATTAGCAGCGGAAAATATTTTGGTATGAACTATAACTTAAGTGCACGTATGAGACACGATATGACTTGGGATTTCATTTATAACGGAGGCGTTGATATAGCCTTTCTAAGCTTTGCTCAAGTAGATTCCAAGGGTAATGTAAATGTCTCAAAATTTGGCAATAAAATGAATGGCTGTGGTGGGTTTATCGACATAAGTCAAACGGTAAAAACAATTGTCTTTTCCGGTTCGTTAGTTGTCGGGGGTCAACTAAGTTATGAACAGCGCAAGGTTAATGTAGAACAAGAAGGTCACATACCAAAATTTATCAATGAAATTGATAATATTGATTTCAATGTTGAAAATGCGTTTTTGCTTGAACAAGAGATTTACTTTGTCACCGAAAGGGCTGTATTTGAACTCACACAACAGGGATTAATGCTCATTGAAATAGCTCCTGGTCTTGATTTAGAGCGAGATATTCTAGCAAATATGGAATTCAAGCCGCTCATTGCAACGCATTTGAAAGAAATAAATAGCGATATTTATCAAGATAAGTGGGGAGGATTGTCTGATGCAATAAAGTCGGATTATCGTATTTAAACTAAGGGGGAGAAAAATATGAACTACGACTGGATTAAAACAAGAGCGACATTTGATGATGAAAAAGCCGCAGTGATTGACCCATTCAAAGGCACAGAATGGACTTATCAAGATTTAAATATTCGTGCAGAAAATTTAGCTAATCATTTACAAGATCAAGGTGTAAAACGTGGCGATGTCGTCGGTATATTTACACCTAATGACGTAGCATTATTAGATTTGATGTTCGCTTCATTTAAATTGGGGGCTGTATACTTACCAATTAACTGGCGTTTGAAAACACAGGAAATAAAAAGTGTGATTGCAGATTCAAATGTCAAACTCATTTTTTACGCTGAGAAGCATGTCTCAAGTTTAGAAGGTATTGCAGATGACTTACTGCACATGGATATTGACTCAAAAGTATATGATGATATAGTAGATCCTTCGCAACACCGTCCTTTCAATACTGTTAATGTGGAAGGAAACGATTTAGCATCGTTAATGTATACAAGCGGTACAACGGGATTACCTAAAGGAGTTATGTTTTCATACGATTCTTTTGTAAATAATCCAATCAATATTGCACTGACTTATAAAATTAATTCGACATATACAACAATTATTTCCACACCAATGTTCCATGTCTTAGGATTTAACGATTTGACGCTGCCTTTATTAATGGCTGGAGGCACTCTGATATTACAGCGTTATTTTAATGGCGAAGCGCTAAATGATTTAATGGCTCAGTACAAACCAAATTATTTAATTCAGATTCCAACGATGTATTATGCCATGTTGGTAGCAGAAAATTTCGACTTAAAAAACTTTGAAAGTATCGATTTCTTAATTCAAGGTGGTTCATCACCTTTACCAATGGTACAAAAGAAATTTAATAGTTTAGGCTATTCAATTATTAACGGTTATGGCTTAACTGAAGCACCGCTCGTAATGGTCAATACACCGGAAAATGGTGCGCAGAAACCAGGCAGTATTGGTAAACCAGTCATGTTTATGGATATATGCATATTCGATGATAACTTTGAAGAGGTAGAAGTTGGTGAAATCGGTGAACTTGGCGTTCGTGGTAATAATATAACACCTGGTTATTGGAATAAACCTGAAGAAACTGCAAAAACATTTCATGGCGAATATTTCTTAACAGGCGATTTAGCAAAAGTAGACGAAGATGGTGATGTCTATATCGTTGATCGTCGTAAAGAAATGATTATTACTGGTGGTGAGAATGTCCTACCTTCCGAAGTGGAAACGGTATTAGCAGAACACCCACTCGTAGCTCAAGGGGTTGTCGTTGGATATGATAGTCCTAAATATGGTGAATCAGTTGCTGCAGCAGTTGTGCTTACCGAAGATGATCCGGATTTTGAAGCAAAATTAGATGCGCATATGCGTGAAAATATTGCTGGTTATAAAATACCGAGATTATATTTGAAATTGACACACATGCCATTGAACTCTACATCAAAAGCAGACAAATTAGAACTTCAGAAATACATGAATGAGAAAGCTCAACAAGAAGCCAAAGGTGTTGACGATTTGAATTAAAATAAAATGCTGAAAAGCACAAAATTTTTTTACTATAAATGTAAGCGCTATCAAAAAATGGAGGTTTTAATTATGCCAACAAAAGAAGAAACACTAAAAGCATTGTACCCAGAAGATATTTTAAGTATTGGAAAAGATTTAACGGAAGGCGAAGTGAAATTATTAAAACAATTGAATGATATGTTAGAAGAAAAATATCGTGATTCTGTGAATGAACATTGGTTAAATGCCACTGAGCCAGAAGGTTATTTTGACGAGTTAGGAAAACTTAACTATTTTAATAATCCATTGCTGTTTGAAGGTCGTGAAGGCGCCCGTACACCGAGTCAAATGTTCCAGTTTTTCATGTCATATACGATTGCAAGATTTGATGTATCTTTAGCAACATTGTTAGGTGTGCATCAAGGATTAGGACATAATTCATTTTGGTTTGGCGGTAGTAAAGAACAACAGGCCTATTATCTACCCAAGTTACAATCACATGAATTACGTACTTGTTTTGCGTTGACAGAACCAGAACATGGCTCTGATGTCGCAGGAGGGTTAGAAACAACTGCAAAACGTCAAGGCGATGAATGGATTATTAATGGAGAAAAGAAATGGATTGGTGGAGCAAATGTTTCAGATGTCATGCCAGTCTATGCCGTAGATGTTGAAACTGGCAAACCGAAAGGATTTATAATTGAGCCAAGTCAAGAAGGCGTAGAAATTGAACTGTTAGAACATAAAATTGCACTAAGAATCGTACCTAATGCAAAAATTCGTTTGAAAAATGTTGTCGTCAAAGAAGAACAGCGTTTACAAAATATTAATAGCTTTAAAGATATCGCGAAAGTTTTATATTCAACACGTGCAGGTGTGGCTTATATGGCGACAGGTGCAATGGCTGGCGCATTGAAAGCAACGACAGATTACGTAACAAAACGTAAACAATTCGGTAAAGAAATTAGTAAATTCCAACTTATTCAAGAAAAATTGGCAATGATGCAAGGAAACTTAGCACAAGCCATGGCTACATGTGCACAGCTCGCACGTATGCAAGCTAACGGTGAATATGATGAAGTAGCGACTTCAACAGCTAAGATGATGAATTCATTAAGATTGAGAGAGACTGTAGCCATGGGTCGTGGTGTTCATGGTGGTAACGGTATATTAGCTGGAGAATATGATATCGCTCGTTTCTTTGCAGATGCAGAAGCAATATACACATACGAAGGTACACACGAAGTCAATGCATTAGTTATCGGTAGAGCAATTACAGGAGATTCCGCATTTATATAAAGATTTATGTGTAAGATGTTAATGAAAAAATTGGAGGGTTTAGTATGACGATAAGAAAAGCAACAGTGCTAGGTGCAGGAACAATGGGTAGTCAAATTGCTGCACTACTTGTAAATGCAGGCTTAAAAGTTAAATTATTGGATATTGTCATTGATGAAAATGATCCTAACAAAATCTCGAAAAAGGCTTATGAAGCAATTACAAATCCTAAACGTCCACAACTGTTTGATTTATCATTTGCCTCAAACTTATCATACGGTAATTTCAATGAAGATTTACAAGATGATGATGCAGATATATATATTGAGGCGGTTAAAGAAGAAGTGGACATAAAGCATCAAATTTGGGATCAAGTTAAAAAAGTAGCGAATAATGATGCAGTGTTTGCAACAAATACTTCAGGTATTCCAATTGAAGCAATTGCAGAGGTATTTGATGATAGTGATAAAGAAAGATTTTTCGGTATGCACTTCTTCAATCCACCTAGAATCATGAAATTAGTGGAAATTATCCCCAATAAACAAACACATTCAGCGGTTGTTGAACGGGTACAAACCTTTGCAGAAGATGTATTAGGTAAAGGGGTAATTGTAGCAAATGATGTACCTGGTTTTGTTGCCAATAGAGTTGGCACACAAACAATGAATGATATTATGTATCGCGCAGAACAGCAAGGTTTCTCTATTACTGATGTTGATGCATTAACTGGTCGCATTATTGGTCGACCTAAAATGGGCACATATGGGCTGTCTGATTTAGTAGGATTAGATATTGCTATGGCTGTAATCAAAGGATTGCAAAAAATTCCAGAAGAGCAACCATTCTTCAAAGATGTAACACTTTCTGAAAAATTAGCCGAAAATGGTGCACTCGGAAATAAAACAAAACAAGGGTTTTATAAAAAAGTAAATAAACAACGTTATGTTTATGATGAACAGCAAAATGACTACGTTGAGCCAAAGCAGCCACAACTAGAAATTTTAGGTCATTTTAGTAAAGACCTTGCCTCAAATTTAGATGTTATCTTTAATGCACAAGATGATGCAGGTGTATTCTTATGGGAAACATTGAGAAATAATTTCTATTATTCAGCATTGAATGTACCAAAAGCTGCGGAAGATTTTAAAGATATTGACCGCGCATTAGTTTGGGGATTCAACTGGAAATTAGGACCATTCCAATTATGGGATTTAATGGGATATGAACGTGTTAAATCTCGTATGAAAGAAGAATTAGGTCAGTTACCAGATTGGATTGAGCAACGCAACGAACCGTTTTATGCTGAAGGTGAATCTATTGAACGCGTGACACCTGTAACAGCTTATATCGATTCAGAATTGTGGGATAGATCCGATTCTAATTTATCTATAGCAAATAAAGATCAATTATTATTAAAATTACAAAGTAAAAATAATGTCATTTCAAATAGCTTTTTATCTGACTTATTAGAAGCAATTGATAAGCTTGAAAATGAAGACTTCACGAGCATGGTGATTTACGCAGGTGGTAACAACTTTAGTGTAGGTGCTAATTTATATCAAATGAAGAAAGCACATGAAGACGGGAAAGTGGTTTCTGAAGTAGGTGAAGCGGTCGAACAATTACACCATGTATTTGCGAGACTAAAACATGCGTTGAAACCTGTTGTAACAGCTGTTCAAGGACGTGCATTAGGCGGCGGTTGTGAACTTGTATTACATTCACCAATTGTTGTAGCGGCGAGTGAGTCTTACATTGGCCTTGTAGAAACAGGTGTAGGTTTATTGCCAGCAGGTGGCGGACTAGCAGAACTAACAGATCGTATTATGCGTACAAATCATAAAAAAGATGATAAACAAGCGTCTATTACCAATATTTTAATGCAAATTGGCTTTGCTAAAGTATCTACAAACGCTTATGAAGCAAAAAGATATGGCTATTTAAAAGAAACAGATACAGTTATTTTAAATACCGAAAGACGTATTGAAATTGCATTGAAACGTGCGCGCTATGAATCTGAAGCGAATTATGTACCACTTCCAAAAACTCAATATATCGCTTTAGGTCGAGACTTTAAAGCGTTAGCGGAAGGTCAATTAGATGCACAGCGTGTGGGTCACTTTATTAGTGATTACGATTATGAAATAACATTGAAGATTGCAGAAGTACTAAGTGGTGGAGATGTTCCACGTAACACCTATGTAAATCAAAGATATTTACAAAAACTAGAAAAAGAAAGATTTTTAGAATTACTTCAAAATAAAAAAACATACGATAGAATTTCTCACATGTTAGAAAAAGGAAAACCGCTACGCAACTAATAATCGAACATTATAGAGGAAAGGGTGAAACTAAATGCGAGACGCGTATATAGTAGCTTATGGACGTTCAGCAGCTGGTAAAGCAAAAAATGGTGCAATGACTCATGAAAGACCTGATGAAGTAGCTGCAAAAGTATTGAAAGGTGTTTTAGAAAGAGTTGGAGGTTCATTTGAACCTAGTATGGTTGAAGATGTCATTGTTGGGAATTCATTTCCAGAAGGCTTGCAAGGACAAAATATTGCTAGAACAATCGCCTTATTAGCAGGGATGCCAAATGAAGTACCTGGTCAAACAGTCAATCGTTATTGTTCTTCAGGCTTACAAACAATTGCACATGCAGCAAATCAAATTATAGCGGACCAAGCAGACATTCTAGTTGCTGGAGGTATTGAACTTATGAGTGCGGTACCGATGGGGGGCAATGAGCCAACCAATAACCCGATACTGCAAGACGAAGATTCTGGTGTATCTTATCCAATGGGGTTAACTGCAGAAATGGTGGCTGACACTTACAAGGTTTCTAGAGAAGATCAAGATGCCTATGCAGTACAAAGTCATGCCCGTGCTGCTAAAGCACAAGCAGAAGGTAAATTTGAAGATGAAATTATTCCGATTGAAGTGAATAAAGTGAATTATGATGAAAATGGTCCGGTCGTATCGCAGGCAGTATTTAAAGATGATGAATTGATTAGACCAGATACGAATCAAGAAGCATTATCTAAATTACCCACTGTTTTTAAGGCGGATGGCACAGTGACTGCAGGCTCCTCGGCACCCTTAACTGACGGTTCAGGCTTTGTAGTAGTAATGTCAGGTGAAAAGGTAAAGGAATTAGGCGTAGAACCAATTGCGAGATTCGTAGGTTTTAAAGCAGTTGGTGTAGATCCTAAATTGATGGGGATTGGACCTGCTTATGCAATTCCTGAAGTGTTAAAACAGGCAAACTTGAATGTAGATGATATTGATTTAGTAGAGTTGAATGAAGCATTTGCATCTCAAACAATCGCTTCAATGAGAGAGACAGGTTTAGATGCTCAAAAGACGAATGTTAACGGCGGAGCAATTGCCTTAGGTCATCCATTGGGTGCTACGGGTGCGATGTTGGTTGGCAGATTACTTTCAGAAATGAAAAAACGCCCGGATACACAATATGGTATGGTAACGATGTGTATTGGTGTAGGTATGGGTGCTGCCGGTATCTTTGAATATGTAAGATAATAGTTTAGTAATTAGCTAGTAAAGTAATAAAACACTGAAATAACTATATTCTGTTAGGAATGAGTATAGACAATGCATATGCTCCCTTCAAAGTGACATTTAAAAAATGAAACTTGAAGGGAGCTTTTCTATGCTGAAAACTATTTTAGTATATGTTCATCGCATATAAATTGATAAGGCAGGATGAGCATTGATAGGTCAGGTTTATGAGCGTAAGCGTTGCTTTGCTGTGTGTGTAGCTTTGGTTACTTTTTCGTTATTACGTGCTTTTCCTAGACCAAAATCGGGCATGTTAATATAAATATTTTCATATTGATTCGCATCGACATTATAAGTCTCATGATAAAAACCTACAGCATCATTTTGCTTAAGTTCTTTCATAAAACGTCGCCATGCTTTTAAATGTACCGGCATTTTTGAATAAGAAAGTAATTTTTCATTGGATTCCCAATATTGAACAATCATCACACCACGATATTTAAATAGCATTTCAAAAGATAAACATCCCAGCGTTTTATCTTTTGATAATTCTCTGAGCATAGGTGGCATAGCTAAGAGTACAGGTAACCATTTATGAATTTTATACCATTTATTTATACGAAGTCCTATTAGAAAAACTGTGACTGAGGCATTGGGTATTACAGTGTATCTCCCTTTATTCATGTTTTTCCCCCTTTCTTTTTGAAAGCATAGCGTTAATTTCATTGATATCGTTTTGATTACGTTTCGCTTCTATTGACCAAATGATAAAATAGACAATTGTATAGATAATGATAAAAGATACTAAAGCTGAAACTTTAAGTGGAAACCATCCCGCTAGTATTGCTAAAGGGAGCATGATAACGAACATTAGGGTGAAGTGCACAGATGTTTTAAATAATAATGATTTTCTAGAACTTGAAAATATGAGTGCTCCAAAACTAAATGTAATACCAATTAATGCCCAGATGATAACTGCGATAAACATTGTTTGTAATTCGCTTAAATATTGAAAGTATAAATGACCCATTGTTGAGACAGGGGAGACTGGATGAAATGAAGTATGTGAAAAAACAACTGAAAAAAATAAAGAAATGATAACTCCAATAGCAATACCTGTGATTGCGCCGTGTAATAAGCGTTTCATAATTTTAAAGCCTCCTTGATTAATGGTAAATACCTTCTTGATGAATAAGTGAAATCATTATTAGTAAAACGAATTTCAATTGTGCCATTTTTATTGAGTTTCAAATAATCAATATAATTAATATTTATTATTTCAGATTTAGAGATTTGTAGAAAATAGGTGTTGATTTGAGATTTGATTTCGTATAGTCGCTGATTCATTGTAAATTGTTTGTCTGCGGTAATCATAGTAAGAATTTTATTTTCTATGCGAAAGGAAATAATATCTTCTTGTTTTATAAAGTGTGTTTCCCCTTTATATTTTCCGGGAAATAACTTCGTTTTGGCTAATTTGTTAATATAGTTTACAATGTCATTCACGTGCTCAGTGTGTTCATTGACTTCAATGATTACTTGATTGTTGTCTAAATGCTGATTATATATTACCTTCACATCCATGCTCAGTTCGCCTCCTTCTTATTGATAAGTAAAACAAATAAATGATTTGATTACCATACAAAATAGGTAAGTGGTTGTAATATTATTCTAAACGGCATTTTTAACAGCAATTTAGTATAAAAAAACCACCTCCGTGCGATTATCTGAAAAATAATCGCTGAGGTGGTTGTAGGATTCATATCAATGTAATGATGATGCAGTGATTGGCTCAACTATTAATAAACATCACGTTGATATCTTTGATTTTTAATTAGTTCTGTTAAATAATCTTCTGCTTGTGCTTGATTAAAGTTACCATGCTGAATGAGTACATTGACAAAAGATTGGTGTACTCCTTTTGCCATCTCTTCTTTGTCACCGCAAAGATAAATGGTTGCACCATTTGTTAACCATTGATAAAAATCTTCCCCATTTTCTTCAATTCGGTGTTGAACATAGATTTTGTTTTCTGTATCTCTTGAAAATGCTAAATCTAGTTTACTAAGCACACCTTGGTCAAGCCATGACTCTAAATCATTGCGATATAGGAAATCTGCATCAATATTTTGATTTCCAAATATGAGCCATTGGTTACCTTTCAGTCCTAAATGCGCTCTTTGTTGGAGATAAGCTCTGTAAGGCGCAATGCCAGTACCTGCACCAATCATAATGACTGGTGTTTGTTCATCGTAAGGGAATTTAAAATTAGGATTCTTTTTAAGGTAAACAGGTAATTTATCACCTAATTGTGTACGATCTGCGAGTTGTACAGAACATACGCCATGACGTTCACGATGATGTGCGTCATATTTAACTACGCGTACAGTGATATGGACGGTATGTGGATTTACTTGATTACTGCTAGCAATAGAGTATTCTCTTGGCGGCAATTTTCTCAATAAGTCTTTTAACATATCAGGTGACAGCGCGACAGGTGTAAAATCTTTAATTAAATCAATGAAATCTCTGCCATAAATATAATCTTGTACCCATTCGTTGTTTTGAACATTTGCATTTAGCATAGGATTTCCAAATAATGCAGCTGCATTATTTAATATAGATGGTGTTAATTTAGCAATTTCAAATTCATTCGTAAGTGCATCCTGTATAGTGGTACTATTACCGCTATTGTCTATGTCTATTGTTGTTGTGCCATCCCAATCCAATGTTTGGATTACTTCTTCTACAAGTTCTGGGTTGTTTTGAGGGATAATTACTAAGCTGTCTCCAGGTTCGTAGGCTTCGCCATACCCTTCTATAGATAATTCAAGATGTCTGACTTCACGGGTAGCAGTTGGTTCAGTTAACACACTATTTTTGATGATTTCAGCATAAAATGGATGTGTTTTTGAATAAGTTGTTTGCGGTTCTTCGACAACGACATCTTCATCTTTAGGTTCATTATTTGAACTACCAGGAGACATTTGAGACAACAGTTCAAGCATGTCAATAATCCATTGCTCAGATACTTCTTCAAAATCAAAATCACATTCAACGCGATCAGCTAATCTATGACCACCTAAATCGCCTAAGATTTTATCGAAATCTTTGCCCGCTTGACAGAAATCAGGATAGTCTTGGTCACCTAATGCGAGCACTGAGAAGTTTAAATGACTTAAATCAGGTGCCTCGTCACTATGCAGGTAGTCATAAAAATCCAACGCATTAATCGGAGGTTCTCCTACACCATGCGTTGAAGTAATGATAAACACATGGTTAACTTTTGATAAGTCCTCTTGAGGAAAATCATCCATTTCCCAAGTATGAACTGTAAAATCATGTTCTTTTAATTTTGTTTCAAATTCATCAGCAATTTCTTCAGCATTGCCTGTTTCTGTTCCAAATAAAATGTTTACTTCTATAGGCTCATCCGTAGATATTGTCGAATGCGTCGTATCTTCTGTTGGTACTTCTGAATTAGTTGTGTTAATGGACGATGTTAATTCAGCTGTTGCGTTTGCGTGTTCAGATGTTTCAGGATGATCGGTATATTGCGATGGGTCACCTTCATCTGTAGAAGCATTAAGCAAATAGCCACTTAACCAAGACTGTTGATTTGATGACAGTGTTGGCATAAGTTGTTGTATAAGTTCCAATTGATTTTCATCAAAAGGGGAATTTGATTTATTTAATTCCAAAAAGGTCACCTCGTATTGTATTAAAAATTTATAGTAAAGCATGCACAATAACACGCTATTTATATAATAGAATTTAATTGAAGTATAACATTGATTTTAATTTTTTAAATGATAGAGATTATCATCTATTAAAAATCCAACTTATGACCTATGTATTTATTCCATAAAAGTGGGACGGGATAGAAATCAAAAATTGTATTTGATATCAAATTCCCGCCCCAGTTAAGTTGGTAATATGTTGGTGTCTATAAACAGTTAATGATAATTGTTTGTGTAGCGTTATTTCAAATAGTTACGTATCAACATAATCATATTTTAGAATTTATTGTCTATTTATAAAAGAGATATATGAATATAAGAAGTGCTCAATTTCTTATATATGATAATGGCTAGGTTTTATAAGTTTCATATTATTGAAGCGAAATGGACCGTTTCGCTTATGGTTTTAAGGTTTGATAGCAAAGGCACGTACTGGAAATCCAGGTGCTTTGTTTGGTTTTGGACTGATAGCATAAATAATGGCGCCTCGTGTAGGCAGTTGATCTAAATTTGTTAGTAACTCAAGTTGGTAGGTATCTTGACCTAATACGTAACGTTCACCGACAATATCACCATTTTTGACAACATCTACTGAAGCATCTGTATCAAACGTTTCATGACCGATAGATTGGACTTGTCTATCTTCAAGTAAATATTGTAAGGCATCCAAGCCCCAACCAGGTAAGTGTAGTTGTCCTTCTGCATCTTTATTTTCAAAATGTTCAATATCTGGCCAACGTTTGGACCAATCACTGCGAAACGCAACAAATGTGCCAGGTTCGATTGAACCATGTTCAGTTTCCCATTGTTTAATATGATCACGCGTTAAAATAAAATCAGCATCAGCTGCCACTTCTTGTGAAAAGTCTAAAACAACTAATGGTAATACGAGTTCTTTTAGATCAATTTCATGAAGATAGCGCGTTTTTTCGACAAAATGTATCGGGGCATCTATGTGCGTCCCATACTGAGTCACAATATTCCAGTTTTGGACATAGAAACCATCGTCGGCAACATTAAATAGTGTAGAAACTTTTGCGCGTTCAAATTCACTAAAACACGGAATTGTTTCATCAAAAGTATGGGTTAAGTCTACCCATGTTGCAGTTTTTAATTGTTCTAACTGTTCCCATAGTGGATATGTCATTGGTATCACCTTCGTCATTAATGATTAAACTGTTGCAGGGTTTGTCGATTTACGTAATTTGTCTACTGAATTTACAAGCACAGTCAATGATTCTCTCACTTCATCTTCTTTACGTGTTTTTAAACCACAATCTGGATTAACCCAGAATAAAGAACGATCAATTTCTTGTAGCGCTCGGTTAATTGCTTCTGTGATTTCTGCTTCAGTAGGGATACGTGGACTGTGGATATCATATACCCCTAATCCAATACCTAAGTCATAAGTAATATCTTCAAAATCTTTAATTAAGTCGCCATGGCTACGAGATGTTTCTATTGAAATAACATCTGCATCTAAATCATAAATAGCATGAATGATTTGGCCAAATTGAGAATAGCACATATGTGTATGAATTTGCGTCTCATCGGCAACAGATGATGTAGCTAATTTAAATGAGTGCACAGCTTTATTAAGGTAATCTTCATGATATTCTGAACGTAATGGTAAACCTTCTCTCAATGCAGGTTCATCAACTTGAATAATTTGGATACCAGCTTTTTCTAAAGCTAAAACTTCTTCATTAATCGCTAATGCAATTTGGTCTTGTACGGTTTCGCGTGGCAAGTCTACACGTTCAAATGACCAATTCAAGATAGTCACTGGACCTGTAAGCATACCTTTTACTGGTTTATCCGTTAAACTTTGTGCATAAAGTGTCTCTTTAACTGTTAAAGGCTCTGTCCATTTTACATCACCATAAATGATAGGTGGTTTTACCGCACGTGAACCGTATGATTGCACCCACCCATACTTCGTCACTAAGAAGCCTTGTAATTTTTCGCCGAAGAACTCTACCATATCATTTCGTTCAAATTCACCATGGACTAAGACATCTAATCCGATATCTTCTTGGATTTTAATCCAGCGCGCAATTTCATTTTTTAAGAATGTTTTATAATCTTCATCTGTAATTCGATTATTTTTCCAATCTGCACGGAATTTTCTTACTTCTTGCGATTGTGGGAATGATCCAATCGTTGTCGTTGGTAAATCAGGTAAGTTGAGACGTGCATCTTGTGCTTTTTTACGCACTTTAAAAGGTGACTGACGCGTAGTACGCACACTGTCGAAATCATACTCTAGATTTTTAAATGATTGATTTTGGAAGCGCTCATAACGTGCTTTCAATTCATCAAATTTCTGACTGTCATTGTCATTAAATAATCGTCTTAAAGCATCCAATTCATCTAATTTTTCAGTGGCAAAACTCAAACCTTCTGCGATGGATTCGTCTAATGTTTCATCATCTAATGATACTGGTACATGTAACAATGAAGAAGATGGTTGAATGACAAGGTTATTTGTAGCACTTTGTAGTGTGTCGATTAATGATTTTTTAGCTTCAATGTCTGCTGCCCACACATTACGACCATCTATAATACCTGCATAAAGTGTTTTGTTTTTGTCTAGTTCGCCATTTTTAATTTGTTTTAAGTTATAGCCGTTATCATGTACAAAATCTAAACCTAATCCTTTTACAGGTAAGCTGTTGAGGAATTTTAAGTTGACACGTTCAAAATAAGTTTGAATCACAAGGTGATTACTTAACCCTGCTTCGTCAAAATAGTTATAAGCAGTACGTGTAATATCTTCAAATGATGCACTATCATCTTCCACAAGTACAGGTTCATCGATTTGAATGTATTCCGCGCCTGCATCTACTAAAGACTGTAAAACTTCTTTATATAAAGGCAATAATGTATTTACTTTTTCTTCAAATGATTGCGAACCGCCTTTAGAAAGTTTTACGAATGTTATGGGACCCACGATTACTGGGTGCGCATTCACATTAATAGATTGTGCATATTTGAAGCGCTCTAATAATACATTGTCATTTAATTTTGGCTCTACGTTGTCCCATTCAGGTACAATATAATGATAATTTGTGTTGAACCATTTGATCAATGCACTTGCAACATGTTCTTTATTACCTCTGGCAATGTCGAACAATAAATCGTTGTCTAATGCTCTGCCTTGGAAACGTTCTGGAATAATATTGAATAATAATGATGTATCAAGAATATGGTCATAAAGAGAGAAATCTCCGACAGGGATACTCGTTAGATTATAGTTCTTTTGTAGTAATAAATTCTCTTTATGCAAGTCTGTTAATTGTTGATTTAATGTAGGGGCATCTATTTTATTAGCCCAGTAACTTTCTATTGCTTTTTTCCACTCTCTTTTTCTGCCTAATCTTGGGAAACCTAAATTTGATGTTTGAATTGTCATAATATTGCCTCCTGTTTACTTGAAGTAATTGATTGTGAATATGATGCGAGTGCTAAAGTGTAATCGACTTTCTGGAACGGTGTAATTAAATATAAGCCGTTAAAATATTTATGGACGGTATCTATAAGTTCTTTAGAAAGTTTAAGGCTTAATGCTTTCGTTTTTTCTTTATCGTCTTTAACAGCTTCAAATTGTTCTAAAATGTCTTCGGATAGTTTGATTCCAGGCACTTCGTTGTGTAAAAATAGTGCGTTATTATAGCTAGTGACTGGCATAATGCCAATAAAGAATGGTACGTCTAAATGTTTGGTTGCTTCATATATTTCTTCGATTTTTTCGGTGCTATAGACTGGCTGTGTGATAAAGTAGTGTGTGCCACTCTCTATCTTTTTCTCAGCACGTTTGACTGACCCTTCGAGTTTTCGAACATTTGGATCAAAAGCACCTGCGATGTTGAAGTTCGTTTTCGTCTTCAGCGCATCACCATCTGTGTTAATACCTTCGTTAAAGCGTAATGCAATTTCTGTTAAACCTTTGGAGTTCACATCGTAAACATTAGTTGCGCCGGGTAAATGACCAATTTTTGATGGATCCCCTGTAATGGCTAGTATTTCATTTACATTCAGTAAGGATAGGCCTAATAAATGTGATTGTAGTCCAATGAGGTTACGATCGCGACACGTGATGTGAACGAGCGGTTCAATATTATATTGTTGTTTGATGATACTTGCTGCTGCGACATTACTGATACGCACAGTAGCTAAAGAGTTATCTGCTAAGGTCACCGCATCAATATGAGCATCATCAAGTTTTTTGATATTTCTGAAAAATGTTTCTGTATCTAAGTGTTTTGGCGTATCCAATTCTACTATAATAGTGGGACGTGCTTTGACTTTCGTTGTTAAGTTTTGTTGTTGTACATTGTTATGTGAAGGACTATTATATTTTTTAATAGGTATTACATTTTTACTGGATACCGGTTTGAGATTGGCTACAGAGGACTTAATGTATTGAATATGTTCTGGTGTAGTCCCGCAACAACCCCCGATAATCCTAACGCCTTCTTTGATCAACTGCTCTGCCACTTTACCGAAGTATTCGGCATTGTCACTATATTTAAATCGACTATTTTCAATATCTAATAAACTTGCATTGGGATAGCAAGATAAATAGGCATTGTCAGGTAATTCAATATGTGAAAATGATTGTTGCATGTGGTGAGGACCATGGTGACAATTGAGTCCAACGATATCAGCACCACTGTCGACAACGCGTTGTAAAGCTGTATTAATTTCCGTACCATCTCTCAAGTAATTTGTGTTTAATGCTGTTAATTGAGCAATAATAGGAATATGATGTTTGCGTTTTGTAGCTGTAATAATGTTGGTCAGCTCTTCTAAATCATAATAGGTTTCGAAAAGTAAACCGTCGACGCCTTCTTCAACTAAAGTATCTACTTGGATCTCGGTATGATATTGAATGGCTTCTAAACCTAAATCTTCCTGTTTTACACCTCTGAATCCACCTACGGTACCTAATATAAATGTTTCATCATTAGCTGCTCTTTTGGCAATTTGTACTGCGGCTTTGTGTATTTCTTTAACCTTGTGTTCTAAACCAAATACTTTTAATTTTTCAAAATTTGCACCATAAGTATTGGTCTGAATAATATCTGCACCAGATTCAATGTAGGAGCGATGAATCCGTTCTATTTTGTCAGGATGGGTTAAATTATATGCTTCTGGACAAGTATCTAAACCATCAGAATATAGAATGGTTCCCATTGCACCATCAGCGACTAAAATGTTCTGTTTCAGTTTGTTGATGAGTTGACTCATTGAAGGCCTCCTTCAGTGCGTAGTTTAAATCAGCAATTAATTCGTCAGCATTTTCTAAGCCTACACTTAATCTAAATAATCCAAATGTAATATTGCGTGCTTCACGAACTTCTTTTGGTACAGCAGCATGAGACATAGTAGCAGGGTGGGATAAAATCGTCTCAACGCCACCTAAACTGACAGATACAAGTGGTAGCGTGAGCGCATCTACAAAAGCTTGCGCTTTTGATTCATCTTTAAGTCTTAAGCCTAAAACAGCACCACCATGTTTTGCTTGAGATAAATGTAACTTGTCATTTCCTGGGTAATAGACTTCTGCAATTTCTTCGCGCTGCGTTAAGAAATCATAAACTTTTTGTGCATTCTCAACAGATTGATTGAAACGTACAGACAACGTTTTTAAATGCTGTGCTAACGTCCAGCAATCATGTGCAGACAATGCAGTTCCTGTACCGTTTTGCAATAGATAAAGTGCGTCTGCTACTGCTTTATTATTTGTGATAGCAGCGCCAGCAATGATATCACTATGACCACCCAAGAATTTTGTAGCACTATGTACGACGATATCTGCACCTAAAGCTAAAGGTGACTGACCAAGTGGTGTCATAAATGTATTGTCAACAGCGAGTAATAGTTCGTGTTGTTGTGTGATACGAGAGACGCCTTTAATATCAGTGATTTTAAATAATGGATTAGATGGTGTTTCAATATAAACCAGTTTTGTATTTGATTGAATCGCTTCTTCAATTTCTTGTAACTGTGTTGTGTCTACCGTAGTAAATTGAATATTAAAGCGTGTCAAAATTTGTTCTGTTAATCTAAAAGTACCACCATAGACATCATCTGGGAGAATGACATGATCACCTGCATTTAATGTGAGTAGTACAGCTGAAATGGCTGCAATACCTGATGCATAAGCAAATGCGTAATCGCCCCCTTCAAGTGCTGCTAATTTTTCTTCTAACAAAGCACGATTAGGGTTGCCACTTCGCGCATAATCATATTTAGCGTCACCACCTAAAACTTTTTGATGAAATGTCGAAGATGCATATAATGGTGGATTAGCTGAATCGTAATCAACACCTCTTTGTGCATCAAATATTACTTCTGTTTCTTTAGATAAACTCATATAATCACACTTTCTTTAGATTTTTCTAATGCTTGTATAATGTCTTGTTCAATGTCTGCGTAATCTTCAACGCCGATGGATAATCTCAGTAAATGTTCATCAATGCCTCGCTTTTCTTTTTCTTCATCTGGCATGTCAACGTGTGTTTGTGTATAAGGAAATGTGATAAAAGTTTCTGTTCCCCCTAAGCTTTCTGCAAAAATACATACTTTTAAGTTTTCTAAAAATTTATCGGCTTTATAATTTTTATTTAAGCGTAGACTCATCATTCCCGTTCGACCGCAATATAAGACCTGGTCAATGCCGGTTAAGTTACAACATCTTTTGGCTAATAATTGAGCATTATATTCTGAACGGTCCATTCTTAAATGTAATGTTTTTAAACCACGTTGTAGTAAGTAGCTATCAAAAGGTGATAAAGTTGCACCAATCATGTTATGAAATTCACCTAATTTTTCAGCTAAATTTTCATCTTTAACCGTCACGACACCAGCAAGTACATCATTATGCCCACCTATGTATTTCGTAGCAGAATGTAGTACAATATCTGCACCATCTTCAAGTGGTGTTGAGAGATATGGTGTTAAAAAAGTGTTGTCTATAATCGTTAGTAAGCGATGCTTATTGCTTAAAATATAATATGGATCAACGTCTACTTCTTGCATTTGTGGATTTGAAATCGTTTCTATAAATAGCGCTTTAGTATTTTCTGTAATGCTTTCTTTAACAGTTTCATAGTTTAAGAAATCAACATATTTGAAATGTACACCGTATTGTTGCTCATAAAAATCAAATAATCTAAATGTGCCACCATAAAGGTCGAATGAAACGAGTATTTCATCGCCAGCTTTAAATAAATTACATATTAATTGTATGGCTGCCATGCCACTTGCAGTAGCAAATGAAGCAGTACCACGTTCTAACTTGGCAAATGATTCTTCAAAAGCTGAACGTGTTGGGTTTTTAGTTCTTGTATAATCAAAACCCGTCGATGTTCCTAAATGAGGGTGCTGATATGCTGTTGATAAATAAATTGGATTTGCAATCGCTCCTGTTGCATCTTGTGTCAGTGCGATTTGTGATAACTCAGTATTTTTCATAATACAGATAACCTCCTTTAAAAATAAAAAAAGCTTCCGTCCTTTAAACCCGAATCAATCGGATGTAAAGGACGAAAGCTTAGCTCGCGGTACCACCTTTGTTTGTTACTTTATCACTAAAGTAACCTTATCCAGTACGCCAAATTGCATTCATTACTTGTACTGAACGTGCGCTACCGTAATATGATCAAATAAAAAAACTCACTGCCACTGAAAGTGAAATGAGTATTAACGACATATACAACGCTTGGAATAATCCAGTACGCCATTAAGCAAAATGTTAATACTGTATCGCTATAACGGGCGATCCCGTTGACACCTCATATTGGCATCAACACTCAAAGGCCATTTTCAAACTTTCTTTCTGTGTCTCCTTTCAGCAAGTGAAGACTCTCTGTGTCAGCAGTGTAAGTTCTACTTTCCTTATTACTGTGTGTTGCTATTTCAAATTTGTTATCACTTAGATTACACATTAAAATAACTTTTGTCAATAACTTATCTGAAAATTTTGATTTAACCGATAATTTAAAATGATATTTTTCATTGCTGTAGTGATGATATACTATGTTTAACTAAAAAGGTCATTTTTATTTAAGAAAGTAGGTGTAAACAATGAATGATGCTATAGATGAACGACTCAAAGTAGATCACAATGCGCACGTAAAAGAAATAGCACTCAATAGCATTAAACCTAATCCTTATCAACCTAGGAAATCATTTGATCAAGAACGTTTGGAAGATTTGGCTGAGTCGATAAAACTACATGGTATTTTACAGCCTATCGTGTTACGAAAAACAATATCTGGTTATAACATTGTAGTAGGTGAGCGACGTTTTCGAGCATCAAAACTAGCAGGATCAACGACAATACCCGCCATCGTTAAAGTGCTATCTGATGAAGATATGATGGAACTCGCTGTGATTGAAAATCTACAACGCGAAGATTTAAATGCGATTGAGGAAGCAGAAAGTTATCGTAAATTAATGGATGAGTTAGCGCTAACACAGCAAGAAGTGGCACAGCGATTAAGTAAATCTAGACCATATATTGCCAACATGTTGCGTTTACTACAATTGCCTAAGGACATTACTCAAATGGTCAAAGATAACAAACTATCAGGCGCACATGGACGCACGCTATTAGCGATAAAAGATAAGCAAAAGATGAAAAGCATAGCTAAGCAAGCCTACCGGGAGTCTTGGAGTGTACGTACATTAGAACAATATGTAAATGAAAACACTGAAAATAAAAAATCTATTAAAGATAAGTCGCATACAACTAAAAAACCTAAGTTTATACAACAACAAGAGCGACAGCTAAAAGAACAATATGGTTCAGCTGTAACGATATCTAACAAAAATAAAAAAGGTTACATCACTTTTGAATTTAAATCTGAAACTGAGTTCAGAAGATTAATACACCAATTGAACGAGAAATATAATTAAAACAAGAAATTTTACCCATCGTTTGAATTAAGTAATAATAATAAATAACAAACCTAAAACCACATGCGAACTGATATACCACCAGGTGTATGTGGTTTTTAAGTTTGCAAAAATGAATTATCAATATAATATATTTTATTTTAGATTATATAGTGAATAAAAATGAGCGATATTTTTCAATATATTATCTTTTTTAAAAATCATTAATCAAAAAATAGTTACAAATTAATGAATATCGAATGTGAAATTTATGTGAAATTAAACACATTTGCTTGTAAGCAAAATAATGTAGTTCAATAATGGAAGTGAAGGAATGACTAGGAGGGGTTTTATGTTAAATCAAGAAGAAATAAAAACAATAAGAGAAACGGTACCATTATTGAAAGATAAAGGACAGACAATAACATCAACTTTCTATAAAAGATTATTCGAACAACATCCTGAATTGAAGCATATGTTTAACCAGACCAATCAAAAAAGAGGATTACAATCTTCTGCATTAGCGATGGCAGTATTAGCGGCGGCAGAAAATATAGATGACTTATCACCAATTGTTCCCGCAATTATGCCTGTGGTTTACAAACATTGTGCTTTACAAGTAAAAGCTGAGCATTATCCAATCGTTGGTGAAAATTTGATTTGGGCAATTCAACAAGTGACTGGCTTAAAAGAAGAAGATCCTATTATCCAAACTTGGATTAAAGCATATGGAGAAATTGCTGATGCATTTATTGGTTTAGAAAAAGAAGTTTACAGTAAAATGGCTTGGGATGGCTTTAAACCATTTACTGTAACCAATATCACTGATGAAACCGAAATCATTAAATCTTTCACAGTAACATCAGACGACATTGATTTAAGTCAATTTGTACCTGGACAATATATTACAGTAGATATATCTAGTGATAAGTTGCCTTACAGAGCTAAAAGACATTATTCCATTGTAGATGGTGACAAAGATTTCTTAACATTCGGTGTACGTAGAGACGTTACGGAAGAACATGAAGGTGAAGTATCTACAGTACTACATGATGAAGTCAAAGTGGGAGATACTCTATTTTTATCTGCGCCAGTTGGTGGATTTGGATTGGCAAACAAAGATCATAAACAATTATTCATAGGCTCTGGTGTAGGCGTGACACCTCTTGTTTCAATGTATAAAGAAGCGGTTGATGCTGATTTAACTTCAACATTCCTTCAATCAACATCAGATGCTCAAAACGTAGCATTCGAAGAAAATTTAGAAGCAATCACAGCACAATCTTCAGTAGCACAATTTGATAAACATTTCCGTAATCAAGACGGATTTATAGACGCTGAACAATTAAAACAATACCTTGATGGTGAAACAGAAGTTTATGTATGTGGTGGTAATTCATTCTTAAAAGCTATGATTCAAGAATTACAAAAATTAGAAGTGCCAATGGACCAAATTCACTACGAAACATTCATTCCAAGATTGAGTTTTTCAGTATAGTGTAACGCGTTTTACACATTTTATATAAATTAAAAAATAAATCATAAAATAGATAGCTCATTTTATTTATCTGGAGACTTTTCATATTTTTTAAATAATAACCTCGACTAATAGTTTAGTCGGGGGTTTTTTATTTTATGTTGCGCAAATATTATTCAAATATATTAAAAATACAAAGACATGCTGCCAATTAAGTAAAATTTCCCAATTCATAAAACCATATGAGCATAAATTGTATGTATAAAAACAGTCATTAAGTTGCCGCCTTATAACGCTTTGTAAAAATAATGAAAATTTTAGGTTTATATTATTGACCTATTTAATTCAAGAGAGTAGTATAAACAAAGTACTTTGTTAAAAGTACTTTTATAAAACTATATATGCGTGTTAGAAAGGATAAATAAGATGAAATTTAGTGATTTTTTAAAATCAAAAGGGGCAATTGGCGCAATATTTATGGGGATTTTTTATGGATTAGTGATGTTGGCCATCTTTTTACCTGGTTACAAAGCGATGCCAGGTAATATTGATAAATTACCTATTGCAATCGTTAACGATGACAACGGAGATTATGGTAACCAAATATCAAAACAATTGAACAACAGTTTACCGTTCGACCATATAAAAAAAGATATTTCTAATTCGAAAGCAAATAATCAGTTGGAGCATAATGAATTGAATCTTGTAATTCATATACCTCGAGATTTTTCAAGTAATTTAAAATCTGAAAAGGGTACACCAGGGCTAGATTTTAAAGTAAATGATGCTTCTCCAACAATGATTAGTCAATCTATGGATTCAATTGGAAGTGAAATTAATAGTCAGCTTAGCAAGCAATTTTCTAATCAAACAACTGAAGGTGTATTAAAACAAGCAAAAATACCTGATGAACAAATGGACGGTTTAATTAAGCAAATCAACGCTTCTTATTCTGGTAACATTAATCATATAAATAAAATGCCATCAAGCATGAATTTTAAAATGTTACCTATGTTTTTAACTTTAGCTGGATATGTAGGCGCAATGATTGGAGCGATGCAATTAGTTAGTGCATTTAAAGAAAACAGACACAGAGCTAGTAAAACCAAGTTGTTTATCTATGTGCAACTAACAGCTCTAATCATTGGATTAGCTTCTTCTGTCATTTCTTTAGGTATTGCTTATTTAGTCAATGACTTAGAAGCTGATAAATTCTTAAGTATTTTTGGTCAATTAGTATTGAATTATTGGGTTTCCTTTAACTTTACAGCAATCGTCGTATTCTTAATAGGACAGGCAGGTATGATTTTAAATATTCCTATTTTACTCATACAAACAATTGCTAATGGGGCAACAATGAGTCGTGATATGATGCCTACAGTTTATAACTGGATGAGTCATATTTCCCCAATGTATTATTCAGTTCAGGGTCACTTTGCAAACATTTTTGGAAGCATACCACAAACACCTTATATTTTATCTATGGCAGCTGTAGGTGTCGTTGCTATGTTCGTTAATATTGTTATCGTTACGTTTCTTTATAAAAAAGAATCTGATATCGTTTTTGAAAATTATAAAAATACTAACGAAACGCTTGCAAACTATTAACACCTTCTTTAGTTCTGTTAAAATAAAGGTATTAAGAAAAAAGGAGCCTTTAATAATGTCTATCCAAATATTTATATTAGGGAAATTAATGGAAAAAAACAGTTACCCTTATTTATTAAAAAAACAGCTATCAGAACCTATACCTTTTGATAAAATGAGCGGACTAACAGAAAGTAAGCTTTATTATAATTTTGAAGCATTATCCAAAAAAGGCCTTGTAGAAATAGTGGAGACAATTAAAGAAGAAAATCGTCCAGATAAACAAGTATTTCAAATTACTGAAAAAGGTAAACAAACTTTGCCTAAATTGATATATAAGTTATTCGAGAACGCTAAAGAAATTAATGAAATGTATGTTGGTATTGCTTATCTCAAATTTGTAGATAAGCAAAAAGTAATTAATATCTTAGAAAGCAAAGTTCAAGATTATAAACAAATGTTGATACAATCAAAAGAGATAAAGTATAAGATTCAGGTAACTACTGAAAATGAAGGGTTATTAAATTTTATGTCGGATCATTTTAACACTAAAACAAATAATACAATTCATTTTTTAGAAAAACTGATAACACTTATTGAAAATGATAATGTATGATATTAAAGATGGAACAAGTAACGTAAGAAGCGTTACTTGTTCTTTTTTACGTTGTTTTGAAAAGATTGTACTTTATATATATATCTACAATGAGAAAAAATGTTTAATATGTTTCGGACAATACTTTTAATTATTATAAAGAAGTAGTACAATATAATTAAAGAAATAAAATTTTGGAGGGATACCCAAGTCTGGCTTAAGGGAAATTAATAGTTAATATTAATTAGAAGCATCTTGCTTGCGTTGGTTCGAATCCTTCTCCCTCCGTTAAATCATTTACCAAGCCTTTCAAGAGCTTGGCTTTTTTTATGATATATATTGTTCAATGCATTATAAATTCAAATAGAAAGTAGGTTTACAATGTATTTCACTCACTTAAACATTGATGAATTTGAAAACTTTATTCATAACCATGCGGCACATTATACCCAAAGTGCTAACCATTTTCGTTACAGAAACCAACATAAAAATGATGTGCATATTGTAGGTGTTAAAGATAATGAAGATAACGTCATAGCAGCATGTCTTTTAACAGAAGCACGTTCCTTCAAATTTTTTAAATATTTTTATACACATCGTGGTCCTGTTTTAGACTTTTCTGATTATCAGTTAGTAAGATTTTTCTATAAAAGTTTAACGAAGTATTTGAAAAAGCATCGGTGCTTATATGTTTTAACCGATCCATACATATTAGAAAATATAAGAAATGCGCAAGGCGAAATATTAGAAAGCTATAACAATAAACCACTTATCAAGACTATGGAAGATATAGGTTATAAACATCAAGGATATACGGTAGGATATTCTCAAATAAGTCAAATTCGTTGGTTATCAGTTTTGGATTTAAAAGATAAAACAGAAGATGACTTACTTAAAGAAATGGATTACCAAACGCGTAGAAATATTAAGAAAACATACGAAATGGACGTGCGCGTACGTACACTGGCTATTGAGGAGACAAGTAGATTTTTTAAATTGTTTAAAATGGCTGAAGAAAAACATGGATTTAAGTTTAGAGATCAGCAATATTTTGAAGAAATGCAAAATATTTATCATGATAATAGCATGTTAAAATTAGCATATATCGATTTGTCAGAATTATTAGTAAAGCAAAATAAGCAATTAGAAAAGTTGAATAAGGACTTAGAAAATACGAAAGAAAGCTTAGAAAACAATCCTAACTCGAAAAAAAGTAAAAATAAATATGATCAAGGCTTACAACAAATAAAAGCACAAAAAAGAAAAATAACTGAAACAGAAGCATTAATCAAAACTGATGGCACTATATTGGATTTAGCAGCAGCGCTTTATATTTACAACGACTATGAAGTTTATTATCTTTCAAGCGGCTCTAACCCTAAATACAATACATATATGGGTGCCTATAGATTGCAATGGGAAATGATCAAGTTTGCGAAGGCGCATAATATCCAGCGTTATAACTTTTATGGCATAACTGGAGATTTCAGTGAAAATGCTGAAGATGCTGGTGTACAAAAGTTCAAAGCAGGTTTTAATGCACGTGTAGAAGAGTACATTGGAGATTTTATTAAACCAATCAGACCTTTGCTTTATAAAATATATGACTTAATCAAATAGAGTATGTTTTGTTTGCCCGCGTTTAGTTTTATTTATATTTACAAAAAGAAATGAGTGAGACGCTGGGACATAAAGTTCTTGGACAAGTGAAAAAAGGGCAATTTCTATTGAAACAATATAGAAATTGCCTTTTTCTATATTTTTTTAATTATGGTTATCTCATTGATTCACTACTTGAGTTGATATAGGGCTTATTTTTAAAAATAATTTAATGTAAAATTACACATAAATATATTGTATTTTTGGTGAGACGCTGGAGGTATCAGAACAGGCTGAAGACTACAGATTAAATCTGTGCCCTAAGCAAACGAACCAACAATATGCCACAAGTATTGAATAACAAAGAGGCACGCAGATGTATAAATTAAATCATCTGTGTGCTATTTTTCTAGGATTTATGTTTCGGACTGTTTTAAAATACAATCAAGAATAAAAAAAGCAAAAAATTTCAGAAAAATTTGAAAAGGTTATAGCAAAGGCGATAATCCAATATAACAAGGTTGTTATAAAAATAAATTAAATTAAAAATCAGAAGTGCTAAAAACACTATAGCTATGCACTTTGTTTACAAATTTAATAAAAAATATACCTAATTCGTGTGTTCAAATATACACTTGACATAAAAATTTACAATGAGTAAAGTGTAAATCATAATTATTTTCAAATTATTCTAAATTAAAAATAACTCTAATTATAATATATTTATGAATGTTATGAGGGGGCGAATAAATTAATGTTTGAACCAAAAGTTACATATGCGCATTTTAACGCAAACGTCTTTGAGTCAATTGATATTGATGATGAAACAAAAGGTGCGCGTGAAATCGTCGCTTGGGCTTATCAAACCTATGGTGATTCAGTTATTTATGCTTGCAGTTTTGGTGCGGAAGGCATGATATTAATTGATTTGATTTATAGTGTTAAGAAAGATGCCCAAATTGTATTTTTAGACACAGGTCTTCACTTTCAAGAAACATACGATCTAATTGATCGTGTTCAAAAACGTTATCCAGAACTACGAATTAAACTTAAGAAACCTGAATTAACTTTGGAAGAACAAGCATCACAATATAATCCTGCACTTTGGAAAAATAATCCAAACCAATGTTGTTATATTAGAAAAATCAAACCATTGGAAGATGTTTTGTCTGGTGCTACTGCTTGGATTTCTGGATTACGTAGAGCACAATCGCCCAGTCGTGAAAATACTCAGTTTATAAATAAAGACGAACGCTTTCAGTCAGTAAAAATATGTCCGTTGATACATTGGACATGGGAAGATGTTTGGCAATATATTAAAAAATATGAATTGCATTATAACGAATTACACGATTTTAACTATCCAAGTATAGGGTGTATACCATGTACTACAGCTGTTGAAGGCTCAGGAGATTCAAGAGCAGGCAGATGGACAAATTCAAATAAAACAGAATGCGGTCTTCATACTACAGATTAAACATCTTTATAGTTAAAAATTTTTTTGCTATTAATCCTTAGTATTCCAATCGGATAGATATAACTAAAGATTGGTCATCAAATCAATCTTATAGTGATAGTTACATTTACCCGTGAAAAGTTATGGAATCAACTGTTGAGTGATTTTAGATAAATGATTGTTAAATAAAAAATTAAAATGAGGTGAAATGGTTGTGAACTTATCTGTAATAAATAGTCCATTTGATGAAAATCAAGCTACACAACTAAACCAAATTATTCAAAATCTTACGATTGAGCAGCAAGTTTGGTTAAGCGGTTATTTAACTGCAAATTTACAGAGTGTTACTACAAAACAAGAAACACCATCGGAAGTAGCTCAGTTTGTATTGAATAAAGAATCTACTTCAAATAGTGAGAGACATATCACTGTTTTATATGGTTCAGAAACTGGTAATGCACAAGGTTTAGCTGAAAAATTAGCTGATCGTCTTGTCGAACTTAATTTCAATGTGAAATTGAGTGCAATGGGTGATTACAAAACTAAGGATTTAAAAAAAGTAGAAGATTTATTTATTATTTCTTCTACTCATGGGGAAGGAAACCCACCCGATAATGCCATTAGCTTTCATGAATTTTTACATGGAAGAAAAGCGCCTCAGTTGGAAGGTGTACGCTATTCAGTTTTATCACTCGGGGACGCGTCGTATGAGTTCTTCTGTCAAACAGGTAAAGACTTTGATGCACGTCTAGAAGATTTAGGTGCTTCCCGCTTGGTGGATAGACAAGATTGTGACTTGGATTTTGATGATACGGCTGAATCCTGGATGGATCACATTATCGAACAGTTAAGTGATGCTTCATTGAGCGAGGAAAAAGTGACAACAACGAACACTGTACCATTGACAAATGACAAAAGGTATTCAAAAACACAACCATATGAAGCTGAAATATTAGAAAATATTAACTTGAATGGTAGAGGTTCTAATAAAGAGGTTAGACATATTGAATTACAATTTGAAGATTATGGTGAAGACTACGAGCCAGGTGATTGCTTGGTAGTGATTCCAGAAAATGATGAAAAACTGGTAGAAACGTTACTGAATCAATTAGATTGGGATGCTCAAACAGAAGTACCAATCAATGACAAAGGTGATGTACTTACAGTAAAAGAGGCATTACAGCACCATTTTGAAATCACTAAATTAACAAAGCCGTTATTACAAAAAGCAGCTGAGCTGTTTGGAAATAAAACATTGGCAGAAAATGTTATAGATCAAGATTGGATTAAATCTTATGTATATGGTCGAGATTTAATTGACTTAATTCAAGACTTTAGACCTGAAAAACTCGAGCCTGAAGTGTTGTACCAATTTTTAAGAAAACTGCCTCCTAGAGAATATTCTATAGCAAGCAGTTATGAAGCAAATCCTGATGAAGTTCATATCACCGTGGGCGCTGTAAGGTATCAAGCGCATCAACGTGAACGTCAAGGTGTTTGTTCAATTCAATTAGCTGAACGTATGGAACCTGGTACATCTATATCTGTCTATCTAAAGAAAAATCCAAATTTTAAATTTCCATTCGATGAAGCTACACCTGTCATTATGATTGGACCCGGCACAGGTGTCGCGCCTTTTAGATCTTATTTACAAGCACGTGAAGAATTAGATTTATCAGGACAAACATGGTTATTCTTTGGTGAACAGCATTTTACAACAGACTTTTTATATCAAACAGAGTGGCAAGATTGGCTTAAAGAAGGCGTTCTTAGTAAGTTGGACTTGGCATTTTCAAGGGATACAGAAGAAAAAATTTATGTTCAACACAAAATTGAAGAACAAAGTAAAACTTTTTATGAATGGTTGAAAAACGGTGCAGCATTATATGTATGTGGTGACGAACAAAATATGGCTAAAGATGTACACAAAGCGATACATCAGGTTTTAGTTAAAGAAGGTAATATGTCAGATGAAGAAGCTGAGACTTATTTGACACAGATGAAACAAGACAAACGATATCAAAGAGACGTTTATTAAAAAAGGAGTTGATCACGTGACAGAATCAAATTTAAATTTTTCTCAAAAACTTGATGAGATGGAACGTATCAAAGCTAATAGTAATTACCTTCGCGGCACAATTGTCGAAGGGTTAGCAGATAGAATTACAGGTGCGATTTCAGAAGAAGATACTAAATTATTAAAGTTTCATGGAAGTTATATGCAAGATGATAGAGATCTTCGCGACGAACGCCGTAGACAAAAATTAGAGCCTGCATACAGTTTCATGATAAGAGTGCGTGCGCCAGGTGGTGCTTCGACTCCAGAACAATGGATTGCGATGGATGATATTGCGAACCAATATGCAAATCAAACGATTAAATTAACAACAAGGCAAGCGTTTCAATTCCATGGGGTTTTGAAAAGAAACTTAAAGCAAACAATGTTTGATATCAATCAATCTTTATTAGACACGTTAGCAGCATGTGGCGATGTTAATAGAAATGTAATGTGTAACCCTAACCCCTATCAATCTGATGTGCATGCGGAAATTAATCAGATTGCAAGTGATATTAGCCGTCATCTTTCACCTAAAACACAAGCTTATCACGAAATTTGGTTAGACGGAGAAAAAGTGTTAGATACAAGTGATCAAGAACCAGAGCCACTGTATGGTAAAACCTATTTACCACGTAAATTTAAAATTGGTATCGCAGTCCCACCTTCTAATGATATCGATGTATTTTCTCAAGATATTGGGTTAATTTCGATTATTGAAGATGGTGAATTAGTTGGATTTAATCTTACAGTTGGTGGTGGCATGGGAATGAAACATGGAAATACTGCGACATATCCACAAGTTGGACGTTTGATTGGCTATTTTCCAAAATCACAGGTCATCGATGTTTGTGAAAAAATCCTGACAATTCAGAGAGACCATGGAAATCGTGAAGAGAGAACAAATGCACGTTTTAAATATACGGTGGATCGTAAAGGCGTAACATGGATTACGGATGAGCTCAATCGTCGGTTAGGTTGGGAACTAGAGCCTAAGCGTGCATTTCACTTTGAAGATAATGGTGATCGATATGGTTGGACTGAAGGCAGTGGCAAACATCATTTCACATTATTTATTCAAAATGGCCGTGTTAAAGATACAGAAGAATATCAATTGAAAACAGCGTTAAGAGCGATTGCTGAAGTGCATACTGGAGATTTTAGACTTTCGCCTAACCAAAATTTAGTAATTGCGAATGTTGAAACACAGAAAAAGCCAGAAATTGAAGCGCTGATAAAGCGATATGGTTTAACAGATGGCGAATATTATACGGGATTGCGGAAAAATTCCATGGCTTGTGTCGCTTTTCCTACTTGTGGTTTAGCAATGGCAGAATCTGAACGGTACCTACCTTCGCTAATAACGAAAATAGAAAGTCTGTTAGATGAAGCAGGCTTAAACGAAGAAGAAATAACCATTAGAATGACGGGATGTCCTAACGGTTGTGCACGTCCAGCATTAGCTGAAATTGCATTTATTGGAAAAGCACCAGGTAAGTACAATATGTACCTAGGTGGTGGTTTCGCTGGTGATCGTTTAAATAAGTTGTATAAAGAAAATATTGATGAAGCGGAAATATTAGAAAGTTTAAGGCCTATTTTATTGCAATATGCACAAGAAAGAACTGTTGGTGAACGTTTTGGTGATTTTGTCGTCAGGGCAGGTATTGTTGAAGCAGTTACAGACGGTCAATTATTCCACAGTTAATCAATTAAGAAAGTGGTGTTAGGATGGGAAAAGTATTTTTAGTAGGTGCGGGCCCTGGTGATCCGGATTTAATTACAGTTAAAGGTAAAAAAGCGATTGAAACGGCTGACATTATTTTATACGACCGTTTAGTTAACCCTGAGTTATTAGATTATGCATCTATAACTGCTAAGTTAATATATTGTGGTAAAAATCCTAACCATAAATCAGTGTCGCAAGTAGATACTAACCAATTACTTGTCGATTTAGCACTAGAAGGACACACGATTACACGTTTGAAAGGTGGAGACCCATTCGTGTATGGCAGAGGTGGCGAGGAAGCAGAAGTATTAGCCACAAATGATATATCATTTGAAATCGTACCAGGTATTACTGCAGGTATCGCAGCACCTGCATACGCAGGTATCCCTGTAACGCATCGAGACTATAGCTCTTCAGTTGCATTTGTTACGGGTGTTATCAATAAAGAAATTGACAAGGATGAATACTGGAGACATCTAGCTTTAGGGCCGGAAACGTTATGTATCTATATGGGAGTTAAAAAGCTGCCAGAAATTGTTGAGTTATTAACTAAAAATGGACGTAATAAAAATACGCCAGTAGCACTTGTACATATGGGTACATCTCAATTACAAAAAACCGTTGTAGGCACATTAGAAACCATTGTCCACGGTGCAAAAGAGATTGAAAATCCAGCTATGATTATTGTGGGTGAAGTCGTGAAATTACGTAACCGAATCAGTTGGTTTGAAGAAACATATAAAAATGAATTATTAACACAACTCACATCATAGTTGTTGGAGGGGTTATGATATGCAAGGCGTTTTATATGTCAGTCATGGTAGTCGTGTAGCAGAAGCAGTCGAAGAAGCAACGTCATTGATTGCGCGTGTACAAACAAAAATTAATATTCCTTTACAAGAAACATGTTTTTTAGAACTTGTAGACCCGGATATATCTGAAGGTTTTAGGAAATTAGTGCACCAAGGTGCAACAGAAATTTCAGTGGTACCTGTATTGCTACTTAGCGCAGGACATTACTACAAAGATATACCTGAAGAAATTGAACGTATGAAAGCACAATTTCCCAATGTGAAAATTAATTATGGTAAACCTTTAGGCGTACAAAAACGATTAACGGAAGTGCTTAAACAACGTTTAGAAGAACGTAAAATCACACCTAATGCTGACGCTAAATTATTAGTTATTGGTAGAGGAAGTTATAATCCGCAAACAAAGCAAGATTTTTCGGTAATAAAGTCACAATTATCAGAAATGTTCCCCTCTAAAAGTATAGAAGTGTGCTATTTAGCAGCTTGTGAACCGTTATTTGAAGATGCACTGGACCGATTAGTAAATGAAGGTCATTCGCAAATATTTATTTTACCGTATATCTGGTTTACAGGTATTTTAGACCAACACATCGCTAATGTTGTGAGTGCTTATCAATTTAAAAGTGACATTATTTTAGCAGCGCATCTGAGTCATCATGAGACATTACAAATTGCATTAAAAGAACGTGTGGAAGAGACATTTGATACAGTTTAGTCATTTTATCAAAGTTGAAAGTACCTTATCTGAGGAGTGACATTATGTCTTACATCCCTTTAATGGTTGATATTTCGCAAAAACAAATCGTTGTTATAGGTGGCGGAAAAATAGCAGAAAGACGTATCAATCTTTTAAAAACATATACAAAACTAATTCAAATTATTAGCCCCACGCTCACTAATAACTTAAAACAATTAGTTGATAAACAAGAGATTCAGTGGCGGAATAAAATATTTGAAAGCAGTGATGTGCAAGATGCAGATTTAATTATTGTTGCGACGAATGATACAAATGTAAACCAGTCTATATTACAAGCAAAGCCAGACAAGGCATTAATTAATATGGCAGGTCAAGCGTTAGCAGGTGATGTATTGATACCAAGTATATTGCGACGTGGTAAGTTAACGATCAGCGTTTCAACACAAGGTGCCAGTCCTAAGCTGGCCAGTCAAATTTTAGCTGAGTTACAACAACATTTTAATAGCGCATATGGTGATTATGTAGATTTCCTATATGAATGTAGACAGCAAGTTAAACGTAGCTCACTTTCATCGGAGGAAAAAGAACGGTTTTTGAAGCAAATTTTAAATGATAAATATTTAAAAATAAGTAAGCAAAATGAAGTTAGAAAGTGGTTATCAGCGCTGAAGTAAATTGAAAGGAAAGGGGACATCATATGTATAAGTTATTTGTTTTTGCACTGGCTGGTTTTCTCGCTCAATTAATTGACGGTTCATTAGGCATGGGATTTGGCGCATCATCTTCTTCAATATTATTGACATTTGGTGTAGCACCGGCAATAGTCTCAGCTACAATACATTTTTCAGAAATTGCTACTACAGCAGCGTCAGGAACGTCGCATTGGAAATTTGAAAACGTACATAAACCTACCATGATTAAATTAGCGATTCCTGGAGCGATAACAGCTTTTATTGGTGCTGCTATATTAAGTCATATACATAGTGACTTTATTAAACCATTTATCGCTGTATTTCTATTATCAATGGGACTCTATATTTTATACCAATTTTTATTTACTAAAGAAAAACCATTATCAAAAACGAATGAACAAACATCCCGCTTTGTATTAATACCACAAGGCGCCGTGGCAGGATTTTTAGATTCAATTGGTGGTGGAGGCTGGGGACCGGTTAATACGCCATTAATACTTGCTCAAAAGAAATTGGAACCTAGGTATGCGATTGGTACGGTATCGGCAAGTGAGTTTTTCGTGACAGTATCTGCGTCGCTAAGCTTTATTATTTTTCTTGGTTGGAGTCAAATTAATTGGTGGCTTGTCGTGTCATTAAGTGTCGGTGGTATGATTGCTGCACCGTTTGCAGCATGGTTAGTCAGACTGTTACCGATGAATATATTAGCTGTGTGTGTGAGTGGATTGATTATTTTCACAAATACAAATTCACTGATTAGTGTTGTTGAAATCAATCACGCTTTATCAATCGCAATAAAAATTGCATTGATTGTGATTTGGTTCGGATTAATTTTATATGCTTTATACCAAAATAATAAATTACCGTTTGCTACTTTTAAAGATGAAACCAATGTAAATAAATTAGATTAATTCATTAAGGAGTGTGACAACATGTCATTAATAAACGAAAAAGAACAATCTACCATCCAACCTCATGGTGGTGCACTTATCAATAGGGAGGTCTACGGCGCAGAGCGAGAACAATTGCTTAAAGAAGCTGAAACACTCGCATCTATCACTTTAAATCCGTGGAGTTTATCAGATTTGGAATTAATTGCAATAGGTGGCTTCAGTCCACTGACAGGCTTTATGAATCAAAACGATTATACCAACGTGGTAGAACACTTACATTTAGATAATGGTTTGGTTTGGAGCATTCCGATTACACTACCTGTGACAACAGCGCAATCTCAAAATTTGAATATTGGCTCTCGTGTGGCTTTGTATGGGGAAGATGGTGTTTTATATGGTGTGATTGACTTAGAAGAAAAGTACACGTATGACAAACAAAAAGAAGCGCAACTTGTATATGGAACGACGGATGTTGATCATCCTGGTGTCAAAAAGGTCTATGAAAAAGGGGACGTCTATCTCGCAGGCCCAATTTATTTATTAAATAGACCTAAACACGACGAATTTGTAGATTATCATTTGGATCCTAAAGAAACAAGACAACTCTTTACAGACTTAGGATGGCAAACAGTAGTAGGTTTTCAAACTAGAAACCCAGTACATCGCGCACATGAGTATATTCAAAAGGCTGCTCTAGAAGCAGTAGATGGCTTGTTGTTGAATCCTTTAGTAGGTGAAACAAAATCTGATGATATTCCAGCATCAGTACGTATGGAAAGCTATCAGGTTATATTGGAAAATTATTACCCGGAAAATAAAACGCGTTTAGTTATTTATCCTGCCGCAATGAGATATGCAGGGCCTAGAGAAGCGATATTACATGCTACAGTACGTAAAAACTATGGATGTACACACTTTATTGTAGGGCGTGACCATGCAGGCGTAGGTGATTATTATGGCACGTATGAAGCGCAAGAACTGATTGCTAAATACGAAGCAGAATTGGGTATACAAATATTAAAATTTGAACATGCCTTTTATTGTAAAACATGTGAAAACATGGCTACAGCAAAAACGTGCCCACATGATGCTTCAGCACATTTACATTTAAGTGGTACGAAAGTTCGTGAAAAATTGAAAAATGGAGAAACGTTACCGAAAGAATTTTCAAGACCTGAAGTGGCTCAAGTTCTTATAAATGGATTGAAAGAACAGAAATAAAAGGAGTGTAGATGTAGTAATGGGAGAATCTAAAAATATAACATGGCACGCATCAGAGGTTACCAAAGATGAAAGGTTACAGCGTAATCAACATAAGAGTGCAGTCATTTGGTTTACAGGACTTTCAGGCTCAGGAAAATCAACGATATCCGTAGAACTCGAAAAAGCACTATTTAACCATCAAATCCATACATATCGTTTGGATGGAGATAATGTTAGACATGGATTGAATCGGAATCTAGGATTTTCACCTGAAGATCGTAAGGAAAACATACGGCGTATAGGGGAAGTTAGTAAATTGATGGTAGATGCAGGTTTGATAACAGTTACTGCTTTTATTTCTCCTTATAAATCAGATAGAGAAGCGGTGCGCCAATTATTAGATACAGATGATTTTATAGAAATTTATACGCAATGTAGTCTATCAGAATGTGAAAATAGAGACCCTAAAGGTTTATATAAAAAAGTAAGAAATGGTGAAATTGCAGAATTTACTGGCGTAAATGCGCCATATGAAGCGCCTACACAACCAGAGATTGTATTAGATACAGAAACCCTCTCTGTTGAAGCATCAGTATCTAAAATTATGGATTATTTACAACAACATCAGTATATCGATAGCATTTAACTTTAATAATAAAAAACTGAAGGGGCAATCGAATGGAGATATTAAATATCATTGCCATAATATTATTTATTATATTTATTTTAGTAATGTTGAGTGGATTGTTACTTGTGCGTTTAGGTCAAAATAGAAAACACTTTCTTATAGAATTAAAAATAATGATCTCAATTATGGTAGTATCCTTTATTGGCATAGGTATATCAATGATAATACTAGGTCATTATAACCAATTATAAATTATGAATGCATTGATAAACAGGGTTATGAAATCAAATCACGAGTTTGGTTTCACCCTGTTTTTAAATGTTAATGCGCGTATCAACTTTTAAAAAGGCTTACTATAAGGTGTTTTGTAGGTAAGTAAACAGTATTGAATCATACTCATATATTTTATAGAAATGTGAAAATTAAAGTGTTATATTAAATAAATCAAATTTATCTGATTAGCATTTTAAAAGTAATGAACACAATATAAAGGTAGGGAAGTTTACTAAAATGAATCAAAGTATAAAGGAGATTCCTAAAATAGAATTACATTGTCATTTAGATGGTTCAGTCAGCAAACATTTAATTCGACAATTGGCTCAAGAACAAGGCGTACATCTAAACGAGGATCGTCTCACGGTGCAAGAGGATTGTGAAAGTTTAGCGTCGTATTTGAAGTGTTTTGATGAAGTATTAAAAGTATTGCAAACAGCAGATAGTCTTAAGCGTGCAATTGTAGATGTTGCGCAACAAGCTTATGAGGATAATGTTAAATATATAGAAATTCGCTTTGCACCATTGTTGCATATGGAACAGGGGATGACCCTTTTAGATGTACTAAAAGCAGTAGAAGCGGGCGTTAATATTGTACAAGATACATTACATATGAAAGTGAATTTACTGATTTGCGCAATGAGGCAACATGCAGCGTCTGTGAATAAACAATTATTTGATGATGTGTCTGTATATAACAGTGAAAAAATATGTGGTATTGATTTTGCGGGTCCTGAAGTAGGATTTCCACCACATGAAATACAAGATACCATTCAATATGGGTTAGAAAAAGGTATGAATTTAACACTCCATGCAGGTGAGTGTGGATGTATACATAATGTTTTAGAGTCAATCAAAATAGGTGCTAAACGTATCGGTCATGGTGTTGCTGCTAATTTAGATGAAGCAATATTAAATGAAGTTAAAGCGAAGGATGTATTATTAGAAATATGTCCTAAAAGTAATTTGCAAACTAAAGCTATAGAGACGTTGTCACAAATCAATATTCCCTACTTATTAAAAAATGATATACCTTTTATTATCAATACAGACAATCGTATGGTGACACAAACTTCATTAAATGAAGAATATACGTTGCTATTAAAACATCAGTTAATCAATAAAAAGCAGATTAAATATATTAATAAGCGTGCCGTTCAATATGCCTTTTTAACTGAAGCAGAAAAAAGGCAAGTGCTTCAGTCAATGTCATAACGCGTATACACTACTGTTTATTTTAGTATTGATATGCAAAAGATTTGATAGTTTGAATAA
The DNA here is from genome assembly GCF_016743055.1 of Staphylococcus sp. 11-B-312. NCBI lineage: Bacteria > Bacillati > Bacillota > Bacilli > Caryophanales > Staphylococcaceae > Staphylococcus > Staphylococcus sp. 11-B-312. The sequence continues at coordinate 2,651,048 of NZ_CP068241.1, read as the reverse complement.
AATGAGTCATAGCAAGACTTAAATGATAATTTCTATTCCAAATAAAGTCTGTCGAGATATTACTATATTTGTCTGGCAATTCATAGCTATATAATGAGCCGTTTTCCAAATCATTTTGTACCGATGATTTCGGAACTAAACTAATGCCGATACCTGATTTTACACTACCGATAATTGTTTCCATAGTGCCGAATTCTATAAGTGTTGGTTTTTTAGTATTTTCGGATTTTAACCAGGCTTCAAGATTTCTTCTATAATTGCAGCCATTTTTAAATACCAAAAATACTGCGGATGTTATGTCTTCTAATTGGGTCATCTCTGTACCGGAGATTAATACAAGTTTTTCCTTAAATAACTCCACTTTATTTATATGATGATGATGTTTGAAACCAGTGACAAATCCACAATCTAAGTTTTGATTGACTATTTTTTTAGAAATATTGGCAGTAACATCGGTATGTAGTGAAAGAGAAACGTGTGGCGAATTTTTCCGAAACATAGATAATAACATCGGTAATTTAGTAATAGTTTCGACAATCCCAATATCAATTTTGCCACTAGATGTTTCTTGTTTATCAAAATCATGTTCTATTTCATTTAATGTGGCTAAAATTTTTTCAACATATATTTGGAATTTTTCACCATCTTTCGTCAAAGTTGTACCTTTATTATGACGTAAAAAAAGTTGTGTGTTGAGTTCTTGTTCTAGTTGTTTTATGCGAAAGGTAACATGAGATTGAACATAATTTAGTGATTTAGCAGCCTTACTGATACTTTGATGTTGACTAACGCTTTGAAAAATTTTAAAGTCTTTGATTTCCATAATATCACCTGAGTTTTCGTTTGAGGCTATTATACATGAAACAATTTCTTTTATGCAGAAAAAAGTACTGCCGTCACTATGACGGCAGTCTAATTATGTTGCATATTTTTTAATTAATGCTTTGAAAAAGTCTATAGATCGTTCGAAAGCTGCTATTTCTACATATTCGTTGGGTTGATGTGCTAATGTTTCTATTCCTGGCCCATAAATTAATGTGGGAATGTCACTGTTAGGATTTAGCACGGATCCATCGGTATAATAAGCCATTCCAGTAATATCATTTTCTTCCGAAATATCTAAGGCTTTTTGAATAATTTCAGCATCGACATCCGTTAAAACAGTCGCCCGGTCAAGCAATATTTTTGTGTTTACTTTTGGAGAGTTACTATCAGCAAATATCTGAGTTAAGCGTTGATTAAATTGCTTGTACAGTTTGTCATGAATATTAGGTGTAACTGTTCGTATATCAACATTTAATGTACATTTGTCGGGTATCACGTTCGTTTGAATACCACCGTTAACCATATTTGCTGAGATGCTACTCTTGCCTAAAGCTACTGTTTCTTCTGACCATTCGTCTTTTAAATCATTTACCAATTGAATGACTTTGTTTATGCCCTCAACTGCATTAATACCTTGTTCTGGCATTGCGCCGTGTGCAGTTTTTCCAGTCAAAGTGACTTCTATCCATAATGCTCCTTTATGTCCAATTGCAACTTTCTCAGTCGTGGGTTCTGCTATGATGATAGCAGATACATTATCCATATTTGCGTTTTTGACATAATGTTCCGCACCGATTGAATCTACTTCCTCTCCTGCGGTGGCTAAAAATTCAATATCTTTTTTGAATTCATAGTTTTCCTCAATCAAAGATTCTAAAGCAAGATATAAAGCAGCTAAACCACTTTTCATATCTGTTGTTCCTCTTCCATATAATTTTCCATGAGCAATATCGCCTTTAAAAGGATCATAATCCCATTTTTGTGCGCCTATCTTTACAGTGTCGGTATGGCCAGATAATAAGAGTTTGCTAGCGTTTGGATGCTCAGATTTTAAAGTTACTGAAAAATTACTTCTTTTGTCACTTAAATGTGTAATGTCAAAAGGAATATTACGAGATGCACATCGTTGTTTAAAAATTTGTACAACGTTATTTTCGTTAGCAGGTGGGTTGGTGCTATCGACATTGATGAGCGATTGTAAGAATTTTAAATTTGATTGTGTCATGTTTAAACCCCCCTTGCTTTATTAAAAACTTTTTCTTTATTTTCAGGCTGTAAACTTGGACGTGTTATTTTAAATAGTGATATATCTTGTTTGGACTTACCTTTAGTGGCTAATTCATATAATATTTCTCCGACGGCACTTGAAAATTTATAGCCATGTCCTGAAAAACCAGCAGCAATGACAATATGTTCATATTTGGGATGTTTGTCTATCACAAAATGCTCATCTAATGTATTGGTGAACATGCAAGTTTTACCTACATTGATATTTCCATTAGCTTGTTGCATATATGCGTTCAAAAAACCACTAATATCTTTTTCATCTTTTACATAAGACCCGAATGATTTATTGTAATAAGTTGGATCGATAGGATCTCCGTTATCATAACGTCCTATTTTTAAACCAGTACCATCAATAGAAGGGAATCCATAATATACACCACTCGGAACGTCGGCAAAAAAGCCTGGAAATCCATCTGACTTGTATAAAATATCATTGGAATCAAACCATGCTATCGTTTGTCTAGAAGGTTGAAGTTGTAGTTTTAAATCTAAATCATCTAGAATTTTTTTATTCCAAGCACCACCAGTAATAATTAATTTATTTGCTGTAACTGTTTCAGAGGGGGTCTGAACTTCTACTGAGTCATTAAGAATATCAATATGCATCACTGGCGAATTGATTTTTAATTCGGCACCATGATTTAGAGCGAGTCGCTTAAAAGCGCGAATACAATTTTGAGAAAATAGCACACCTGCTTCAGGTTCATAGCAACCAATTTGGCCATCAGGTATTGTAATACCTGGCCAAGTTTCGTTAATTTGTTTAGCAGATAAAGTTTCAGTATTTAGATTATATTGCCGAGCACCATTGATTGCAGTTTGTACAAATAATGAATCACTAGGACCAAAAGTAATAACACCTGTATTTAAAAATATACGTTCATTTGTTTGTTTTTGAAGTTCATTCCAAAGTTCTTGTGCTCTCAAAGCAATGGGGACATACGATAAACCTTCTCCACAAGCATGTCTTATTAATCTTGTATCACCACTATGACTTCCATTTTCATGTGGTGGATCAAAAGCATCTATCATTAGTGTATTCCACCCATTTTTTGCTAAATAGTATCCAGCTGACATACCCATAGAGCCAGCTCCGACAACGATGACATCGTAATGTTTTCCCATTTCCATCTCTCCTTAGTTGAAACAAATTTAATCATTTGGCAAGTATTTCTTTCAAGTCTAATAGCAATAGTTCTAGGTGTAAAATTACAAAAAGAGATGGTTGATATCTCTAAAAGTGATATCAATACACATAAGTATTTTGCCTAACTGTACTTTTATTATTAAATTAAGACAGTTAGGAACTTAATTAAACTAATTGAGAAAAATTTAACATTTTAATTATTAATTATCATACAATGTAATTACACAAACAAGTAAAGGGGTGTATTGACATGATGATTGCAGATATTATCGGTGGTATCATTAAATTAATCAAAACTTTAGTTGACACTTTCGCGTAATTTTTAAATAACAAATTAAATCAATTTAAAGGAGTGCTTACATTATGTCAGGTATCGTAGAAGCAATTTCAAATGCAGTAAAATCAGGTTTAGATCACGACTGGGTAAATATGGGAACTAGCATCGCAGATGTAGTAGCTAAAGGTGCAGACTTCATCGCTGGATTCTTTGGTTAATAGACATATTTTCAATTAAATATATACTTAAGAAAAACTACTGTTTCACACATAAAGTGTTAGAAAACAGTAGTTTTTTGTTGTTCAATTCATTGGGAAGGAAATTCGTGTTTGCAATGAATAACTATATAAAAACTATACATTTAAATTTGTATGATTATACATTTTGAGGAGATTACGTTAACTGTCCAGAAGCTAAAAAGAGACTGGCATCTTTGTTCATAAATATATTTTTGCCTTGATAAAAAGTATGGCTGTCTATATTCGAAAGTCCTATTGTGTGTAGTGATTTTTGGATATCTTTTTGTTCGAACCCATTATAGATATTCGGATGATTAACATTTTCGTTTTTATCGAAGTCTACTATGATAAGTAAGCCATTACTATTTAATTGCGTGACTAACTGTTGTAGTAATGCCATGTAATTCCCACTATGAAGTAATACAAGAGAAAGCAATATCACATCATAAGTTTGATGAAGCAGTATATTGTTCGAAGCGAGCAAGTCACCTTCAATGGCTGCAATGTTAGTTTTATTTAATGTTTTAATTTTGGTATTACATATTCCAACCATTTTCGGTGAAGCATCTAAAACAGTGATGTGATTGAAATGATGTTCGATATCGAATGTGACAAGGCCAGTGCCGCCACCATAATCTAATAATGAATCATACGTACCTTTGTTAAATAATAAATTTAATTCGGAAGAGATCGTTTTAGCGAGCTTTATTCTTTCGTTATTGTCATAATTTCGGGCTATTTGATTAAATTGAGATTGATTCAAATTTGTCATCCTTTAATGTAGATTTCCATATTATAGATTTTAAAGTTATTACAGACTTTTAAAATCTATAATATAGTTTAGCATAATGGACATAATCTTTTCAAATCAATACGTTTACAGTTATCTCGTGTAATTTAAAATTATAGATAATTAATTGATACTTTTTAAAAAGTAAATTTGTTCATTTTATGTATAGATAAAATATTTAAATAGAAATACATAATATACGAATAACATATTAAATTAGGTAAGCCTAAAGTCTGATTGAGCATGCTTGTTATATCTGGTTTACTAGGTGGTGGACGTTTATAATGAGGTGCAGAAATGAAGAATATTTTAAGAATGATTAAGCAACGGTTAAAAGGTCTAGATTATGGGATGCTAATTAGTTTTATTATACTAGGCATTTTAGGTGTCGTCATGATATATAGTGCGAGCATGGTATCGGCATCTAAAGGCGCTTTAACTGGTGGCGTTTCAATTGAAAGTAATTATTTTATGAAAAGACAATTTATCTTTTTGATTATGGGTATTGTAGTCGTTATATTTATTGCATTGTGCATAAATATAAATTTCTTTAAAAGTGCTCATATACAAAAATTGATGGTTATTGGCACCTTATGCTTGCTATTAATTACAATTTTGATAGGGAAAGAGATTAATGGTTCAAGAAACTGGATTAATTTAGGAATATTTAGTTTACAATCCTCGGAATTTTTGAAATTAGCTTCGATTTTTTATCTTTCTTACATTATTAATCAACGTGTGAGGAGTCACAAAGATTACCAATTAAAGCATATGTTACCACCACTTGCCATATTAGGTATTGGTTTATTGCTTGTGTTGATGCAAGGAGATCTAGGCGGAACTTTACTAACAGTAGCTATTATTGGTTGTATATTAATATACTCAGATATAAAAAATAAAATTAAATTTCAAATTATGGGAATTACACTCGTGCCATTAGTTATTTATGGAATTTATACACTGATTTTTGATTCTAAAAATTTATATAGACTAAAAAGGATAAAAGTGATGTTAGATCCGTTTAAATATGAAGATAATGATGGTTATCAATTAACGAGTGCCTTAACCTCGATTGGCAATGGTGGACTGACGGGTAAAGGTTTAGGCAATGGGATAGCCAAGTTAGGGTATTTACCAGAACCGCACACTGATTTCATATTTACTGTTATTTCAGAAGAGTTAGGACTACTTGGCGTACTATTCACACTTACAATTTATGGTTATCTCTTAGTAAAAGGGCTTATTTATGCGAATAAAACAAATAATCAGTTTTATAAATTGATATGTGTTGGCGTGGTTAGTTACATATTTATGCAAGTTTTTATTAATTTAGCTGGTGTGTCTGGTATTATTCCATTAACTGGTGTGACTTTGCCGTTATTGAGTTATGGTGGTTCTTCCATGTTGAGTATCAGCATAGCGTTTGGTGCACTCTTAGCAGTGGCTAGAAGAATTAACAACGAAAGAAAGGATACTGTAAAATGAAGCATATTTTAAAAATTACATTGCCAGTTATTTTGCTTATTGCTATATTGATTAGTATTGCAATAGGTATAGCAAAACCCGTAGACCAAACTGTATATAATATGTTACATACATATTTAAACACAGATATTATAAAACGATATCTCTATTTTGTTTCAGTTATTTTTGACCCTAAAATTTGTTTGATTTTAACAATATGTGTTTTAGCTGGTTTGTTTTTCTATCATAAATTTAAATTTTTGTGGTATGGCTTTTGGTGCTTTTCAGTATTTTTAATAGGTACGTTTATGAAATATGTCATTCAACGACCGAGACCAACCGCATATTTTGAAGGTTATAGTTTTCCCAGTATGCATGTTTTAAGTGTGTGCATATTGGTAAGTCTAATATTATTAATAAAAAGGAATAAAATATTATATTGTATAGCAATTATTTTAGTAGCTTCAATTATAATTTCCCGTATTTACGTGGGCGCCCATTATTTTACTGATACTATGGGGAGTTTATTAGTCATTTCAGTTATGATTCAATCACTTAATTACAATAGTCATGTAAGCGGAAAACTAGATAAAATCGAATAATTTGTTAAGCTAAATGCTAATCTATAAATTAATTTTTGATTAATACATATGATGATGGAGGAGGGGGCATTTAATTGAATTATGAAAAATATTTAAATAGGTCAATCGAGCTTGCCGAGGAAGCGTTAAACTATGGTAATGAACCTTTTGGCTCACTATTAGTGGATGTTGAAGGTAATGTTTTATTTGAAGATTATAATAGAATCAGTAGCGGAGATGCGACTGAACACCCTGAAATTGCGATTGCAAAATGGGCAGCAACTCATCTTACGCCTGAAGAAAGAAAGCATACAATTGTTTTTACATCAGGAGAGCATTGCCCGATGTGTGCGACTGCACATGCACTCGTTGGTTTAGATAAAATTGTATATGTGAGTTCCTCAAAACAATTGAGTCAATGGTTGGAAACTATCAATGTTGCGCCGGCACCTTTTAAAAATTTACCTATTGAAAGCGTAATTAGAGATGCGAATGTTGAAGGACCTTTCGAAGCCTTGTCGCCTAAAATTGAATCACTACATCTTCGGTATCATCAACAATAAATGAAAATATGAATCCTCTCTGGCAGTTAATAGCTGAAGGGGGTTCATATTTTTTTGCATAAATAAATGTTTTTCTTTTCCATTATAATTATCACTAAGGCATTTAAAATTATAGATGGATGTAAAGTGTTGGTTTGCGTTGTATGGTATGTAATTTTTATCATTGCTTTTTCGTTAAATGTCTATAAAATAAAATAGCTTTAATGACTGTGATAAAAGCTTTTGGCATGTTTAAGAATATGCAAAATGGGAAAATTATGCATAATATCGTAATAACACAACTAAGGGGTTAGTGATAAGGGGGACATTCTGATGAGCACGTTAATTTTTCTATTAATTATAGCTGTAATCATTATAATTTATTTACTAGTGAAACAACGTTTTGCTAAAGATTTTAAAGATCAAAAGCATAAACGTTATAGAGAGAAACGAGTGATTGATTTTATTCATAGTGCGTATAAAATTGAAAATATTGAAGCAATTCACCGGAAAAATGATCATTTAGAGCTCATTTATCATCGTAAAACGTTAGATGTAAAAAATGAACAAGTTATTTTTGTCGACGAAGCAAATCAGGAAGATGTCGAGACGAACTTCACCCTAAAAGAAGAGGATGAAAGAGAAGACTTATTTGATAAAATTTTAGAGAACACCTATTTTTATATGACAAAAGAACGTTTCGATCAGTTAATGATTCAGTCTAAAGCGTAATAATTAATATGAACTTGTGAATGATGATGAAGGACATTTTAAGAGGAGGTCTTTCTTATGAAACCAGTAGTTAAAGCTTATAAGAATGATAGTGAATTAGAAGTAGATGTTGCAGCATTACAGGATAAAGGTATCGGTAATCAGGACATTTATGTATTATCATTGGATAAATCTCGAACTGATAAAATTGTAGAAGATACGAGTATTTTAGGAATAGATATAAAAAATGAAAATGATTCTGAAAGAGATGCATTGAAAAGAAAATTGATTGGGCTAGGCGTAGATGAAGGTGAAATCGCATCTTTTAAAAGTGATATGGATGACGGCAAAGTGTATTTAATTGTTACTGATTCAAGAGTTAGAGGACTATTGTAAAATTTTGAAGGAGAAAAACATTGCTTTAAGGTTGTAAGCAAACAAAAATGCAATGCAGCTCATGTTTTGAAAAACTTAAATGCTGAGATTTATCATAAACAAAAACGTCAATTTCTATAAAGGTAGAAATTGACGTTTTTTATCAATAATATCGATAGTCTAAACATTGTATTGTTATTTACGCATGTTTATAAGGTACGACGTTTTGGTTTGCTATCGTCCGTAAGTTTAAATGATAGTAGTAATCCAATAGCTGATATAACTGTAGCAACGATAAATGTTACGTTAACACCGTGAATAATACCGGTAATACCATCTTGAGGTATTGCTGAAACTGACATTAAAGTAATAAAGACTGCAGTACCAATAGCACCAGCCATTTGTCTGAAAGTGTTATTCATGGCAGTACCATGTGCGATTAGCTCATTTGGCAGTTGGTTTATTGCTAATGTCGTCATCGGCATCATAACCATAGCAATTGAAACCATTCTCAATGCATTTGAAGTAGCGAGATACGTAAATGTTGTATGCTCTGTTAACATTGTAAATGGTAATGTTGAAACAACTAGTACGAATAAACCGATTCGAGCGAGCCATTTACCTCCAAATTTATCGAATAAGTAACCAGTTATTGGGTTCATCATACCCATAATAATTGCACCTGGTAGTAATACTAAACCAGATTTTAAGGCTGAGTATTGTAGCATATTTTGCATATAAAGTGGCAAGATGATATTTGTTGCAATCAGCACACCAAATACAAACATACTTAGTATCGTACCTAACGCATAAATTCCGTAATTAAATACTCTAAACTCAAGCATAGGTTCTTTTAAATTTAATTGACGGCGAATAAATACAACGAGTGAAACGATACCAACGATGAGTGGTGCAATAAATTGAACACTAGTCCAACCTGCTTCACCAACAGAACTGAAACTATATAGTAAGCCACCAAATCCGAGTGTAGATAAGATAACTGAAGCAATATCTAGTTTTGGATGTGTTGTTTCTGTAACGTTCTTCAATAGGAATATAGAAGCAATAATAATAATAATCGCGATAGGGAATACAACATAGAAGACACTTCTCCATGTGAGGTGTTCGACTAAGATACCTGATAAAGTAGGTCCAATAGCTGGAGCAAATGCGATAACAAGTCCAAATAGACCCATTGCTGTACCGCGTTTTTCTTTAGGGAAAGTTAAAAATAGTATTGTTTGCATTAGTGGCATCATGATACCTGCGCCTGCTGCTTGTAGGACACGTCCGATTAATAGCATTGAAAAGTCAATACCAACTGCACATAACAACGTACCGACTGCAAAAATACTCATTGCAGTTAAGAATAACTGCCTCGATGTAAAGCGTTCAATTAAAAATGCAGTTACAGGAATCATAATTCCGTTTACTAACATAAATATAGATTGTAACCATTGTACTGTACTTTCTGAGACCTGGAGATCTTTCATTATTGGTGGTAATGCCGTTCCAAGTAAAGTTTGGTTTAAAATTGTTATAAAAGCCCCTGATAATAGTACGATAAACAGAGGTATTCTTTTTTCAACATGGAAGTTTCCAGTTTCTGTCAATATACTCACTTCTTTCTTAACAAATTACACATCTAATTATTATAGCACTCGAATCGTCGTAAATCTAAAAGTTGAACTTATTTTTTCAAATTTATCTGTGATAAGTTTGAAATATTGTCATGAAAGGGATTTCTTAAGTTGAGTATATATTAATTCCACTCTGTTATACATCAAAAGTTGTATAAAAATATAAATGAGGGTGAGACATGATTGACGTCTCATACCCTCGATTTTATTAAAAGTAACTGTATTTAGTTAAAAATGATTATCTATTATTTAAATGGTTTGGTTTCATTTTTAAAGGAGAAAAAACATAATCGACATTATTCCAATTTAAAAAATCTGCGAATTTAAGATAAGATGCTTTGAAAAATTGAGTGATTGTATCAATGTCATGATGTTGTTGGTATTCAATCAGATATTCCATTAATTGTTTATCGAAATAACTATCTTTAGGAAATCGATCGTCAGTATCAAATGGCTGATCTGCAAAAGGATATGGCAAGACAAAGAAGGTTGGTCCTTCAAACTGATCATCACCAAACCAAAAGCCAAATTCAATCATTTCTTCATCAAAAGCTGCACGTTCAATAACCTTGCTATCATCTTCAAATGGTGCTGGTTGGTCTTTGACGATCATACAAGAAATATCAAAAGTCCCCCAAAATAAACCTGGTTTAGATTTTCTTACTCTTAGCCCATTAACGAAGTTTGCTTCAGCATGATAGGCGAATTTCATTAATGCTAATGCTTTTTTGGCAATTTTATCATCATAATGATGATGTTCTGTGTCATTTTCAAATGGTATCGGGTTTGCTACTTCTTGTGGTAAAGTATTGATTTTTAAATGAATATCTGACTGGTTTAACAGTTTTTCAATTTCGTTATAATAATATTGTATAGTTCTTCCATTTTTTAAGGTAATGTCATGCACGTTTTGATCAACGACGACTTCAATGTGGTGTTGTATCAGGTTAACGCTTAGCGAAAATGTATGTGTTTCATAACTTAACATACCAGTTGAAAAGCCTTGGACATCTATATTTAGCGTCACGTGTGACCACTGGGGCTCTTGATAACTTGCTTCTAATTTATATTTACCTAATATCTGTGATAATAAATGTAGTGTGTCTTTTTCATTTTCCCAATCTTTAAAATTCATAATACGAATACCACCTCATATATTATTTGCTATAAATTTTATACCACAGAAACTAAAGTTGAAACACAATATAAAAATGCTTGTATCAAGTATATTAAAGTATCATTTGTTATAATGATACAATGATAAAGATATGTGAACTAATCAAGTATGTGCTAAGTTGTAGTTCATTACAAAATGAATGTGAACGCAATGCTATTTTCTGAATAATCAAAATACAACTTGATATTGTCATGTATATTGTAAAATTAATCACCGAAATAAGGAGAGTAACCAATGAATAAAGCAGATTTAATTGCTCCAGAAACATATAATATAGTTAGCGAAATTGAAAAATATGCAAATGATTCGTCAAAAAAAGCGATTATTTTTAATGATCAAACTGGTAAAGAACGAGATATAACGTATAACCAACTGATAAAAAATGCAAACAAGATTGGCCATGTATTTTTAAAATATGGTCTGAAAAAAGGTGATAAATTATTAATCATGATGCCTCGTGCGATTGAGACATATGAAGTATATTTAGCCGCGTGGAAATTAGGTATTATCATTGTACCTAGTTCTGAAATGTTGCGTACTAAAGATTTACAATATCGTATAACGCATGGTGAAATTAAGGCAGTTGTAGCCACAGGCGATAGTATCGAAGAGTTCAAAGGCGTTCAAGAATATGACTCATTACTTAAATTTATCGTTGGCAGTAAGGTTGATCATTGGATTAACGTTGAAGAAGCGCAAACTGATGCTTCAGATACACTTGATATAGAAGCAACTTCAAGAGAAGATATTGCTTTATTATCATATACATCAGGCACAACAGGTAATCCGAAAGCAGTGGTACATTCTCATGGTTGGGGCTATGCACATTTACAGATGGCTCCGAAGCATTGGTTAAGCATAACTGAAGATGATATCGTATGGGCGACAGCAGCACCGGGCTGGCAAAAATGGGTATGGAGTCCATTTTTATCAATCATGGGTTCAGGCGCAACGGCATTTGTTTATAATGGTAAATTTAATGCTGAGAAATACCTCGAATTACTAGAAACGTATCAAATCAATGTGCTTTGCTGTACTCCAACTGAATATCGTTTAATGGCAAAATCCCCTGATTTAACAAATTATAATTTGTCACATTTACATAGTGCTGTATCTGCTGGGGAACCATTAAATAGAGAAGTTGTTGATAAATTTCAACAAAACTTTAACTTAACTGTTAGAGACGGCTATGGCCAGACAGAAAGTACATTGTTAATCGGTTTCTTAAAGGATACAGAAGGACGTCCTGGATCAATGGGTAAAGCTATCCCAGGCAGTTATGTTACGGTTATCGATGAGGATGGTAATCCTGCACAACCCAATGAAATAGGCAATATTGCAGTGCCGTTAGACTTACCTGCTTTATTTAAAGGCTATTATAAAGATGAAGCACGTACTGCAAATCCACAAATTGGCGAGTACTTTATTACTGGTGATTTAGCAAAAATAGACGCGGACGGTTATTTCTGGTTTGAAGGTAGAAGAGATGATATTATCATTAGTTCTGGCTATACTATCGGACCATTTGAAGTAGAAGATTCATTGACAAAACATCCATACGTAAAAGAATGTGCAGTCGTAGCGAGTCCACATGAAATCAGAGGGAATATCGTCAAAGCTTTTGTCATCTTACAAGATAACGTTACAGGTGATGAAGCAGTTGTTAAGGAATTACAAAATTTCGTTAAACAAGACGTAGCACCTTATAAATATCCGAGAGCAATTGAATTTGTAGATGATTTACCTAAGACTAACTCAGGTAAAATTAGACGAATTGAATTAAGAGAAGCGGAAAAAGAAAAATATTTATAAATCAATGTTGATTCATTTGAAAGCAAGCGCCTATCATACTGACAATAATAATGATGGGCGCTTGTTTTGTGTGTGAGTAGTGTTATATCAAAATAAAAACATGGAACGGAATGTTCCATGTTTTTTAGCAAATATATGTATTATTGGAAACTTGCTCCTATTAAGGCAAATCCAATTGATACAATGATGTATGCAATTGCCCAAATAATTGAAGCTTTTTTAGACAAACGATTCGTCGCAAAGAGCATAATGCCAAATACATATGCGCTGATTAGTGTTTGTAAGTTAAATGCGCCTAACATTTGGTTGCCTTTATCAAAGACATTTAAGCTTGCAATATTATAATCAGTAGGAGATAAACCAGCAATCCATTGGATTAATGCAACAATTAAACCTACGATGCCAGTAATTATAGTAAAACTTAATGTTGCAGAAAAGATAGGTTTTGCGGTTGCATCAGATTTCATTATTTTAGAAATAACTAAAAAGATTAAAAATGTAATACCAATACCAAAAATGCCACCAATTAAACCAGTGATGATGCCAGTAATTAAGCCAATCGTTTGCATATTGCCCATATCTTGAGCACTTGCACCTGCATCTTGATAAATTTCATTGTAATCAATAGATAATGCACCAACAGTTGTTGAGAGTGCAATGACGACTATTGCAATGATTAATTTGAGTCCCCATTTAGGTTGTTCGCGTAATTTTGAAAAATGTTGTGCGAATGGTAAGTTAGAATTTTCCATGAATCCCTTGCCCCCTATATATATTATTTTCCAAAGCATAACATTACCTACAATATTTTAAAACACTTTTAAGAAAAACTTTAAATAAAATTAAAAAAATAAAATCTTTTCGATTACTATTGCTGATATTACAATATTGTTAGGTATATATTTATCAAAAAATATTGTATATAAAATAATGTTATGCATTATATTTTTTGTTGTGTGATTATGATAGTATCTAAAATGAATAATAATTTAAAGGAGTGTTTTAGCATTGAAGAAAAAGTGGATGTGGATTATCGGTGTTATTGTCGTTATCGTATTAATTGCAATTGCATTAATTTTAAGGCAAGCAAATAGTAGCTCAGATAAAAAGGATGGTTATGATACATATAAAGTGGAGAAAGAAAGTCCACTCAATTTAGAAGGTAAAGCTTCACCTAAATCAGTTAAAACATATAATAATAACAGTCAATTGGGAACGTACGTAAGTACACAAGTTGATGATGGTCAATCAGTTAAACAAGGTGATCCACTCATCAATTATGAAATTAATAATAATAAACGCCAGCAGTTAGTTGATAAAGTGGACAACGCCAAAGATGAAAATGAAAGAGCGGAAGCACAACAACAACTTAACCAGTATGATCGTCAAGTGAACGACAGTATTTATGCTGCTTTTGACGGTAAAATTGATATTCAAAATAGAGAAAATGTCTCTGATGGAGAGCCTATTCTACAACTTGTTGCAGATGAACCACAAATTAAAGCAACAGTGACTGAATTTGATCTAGGAAAGATTAAAGAAGGCGACAAAGTAGACGTTAAAGTAACAAGTACTGGTAAAAAAGGTAAAGGTGAAATCAAGAAAATTTCAGAGTTGCCAAAAAGTTATGAAGAAAGTTTAAGTAAATCTGGAGGCGGAGCAGCAGCTAGTTCAGGTAGTGAAGAAGATGGTGGTGCTCAAGCTTCTAATCCAGTTTCGGACCCGAGCGGTGGCAGTGACTCAGATTCATCTAAATATACAATCGTCATTAGCGATATAGATATTCCTGTACGTGCAGGTTATTCTATGGAAGTTGAAGTGCCATTAGATGCAATCAAGTTACCAAAATCAGTGTTAACTAAAGACAATCATGTTTTTGTACTAGGTAAAAACAATAAAGTTGAAAAACGTGATATTAAAATTGATAAAGTCAACGGTGAAATATTTGTAAAAGAGGGTCTGAAAAAAGGTGACAAACTAATTAAAAACCCTAAAAAATCTATGAATGATGGAGACAAAGTTGAGGTGTCATCATGATAGAACTTGTAGATATCAATAGACATTTCAAAAACGGTGATGAAGAAAATCACATTTTGAAAGACATCAATATCAACATTAAAGAAGGAGAATTCATAGCAATTATGGGGCCTTCAGGTTCTGGTAAAAGTACACTCATCAACATATTAGGTTTTATTGACCGAGGTTATGAAGGCGATTATTTGTTTAATAGCGAGAATTATAAAAAAAGTTCAGATAACGAATTGGCAGAAATTAGAAATAAAACAGTAGGGTTTGTTTTCCAAAACTTTAAATTAATTCAAAACAATACGATATTGGAAAATGTAAGTATTCCTTTAGTTTATGCAGGACTGGGGTCTCAAGCACGTAAAGAAAAAGTGATCAATACATTACACGATGTGGGACTATATGATAAAGAAAATTTAGTACCTAACAAATTATCAGGAGGGCAACAACAACGTGTAGCCATTGCTCGTGCAATCATCAATAACCCGAAATTTATCATTGCTGACGAACCTACAGGGGCACTTGATTCAAAAACGTCTGAAGATATTATTGATTTGTTTATGAAATTAAATAAAGAACATCGCACAACGATGATTCTCGTAACACATGATCGCAAAGTAGCGGATAAGGCAGATCGTATTATTCATATACTAGATGGTCGTGTACAAAGAGAAGAGGTGGTTGAATGAAGAATTTATCGAACATCATCGCCATTTCATTCAAATCCATTTTAAAGAATAAGCGACGTAATATTTTTACTATGATTGGTATCATCATTGGTATTGCTGCTGTTATTACGATTATGTCGTTAGGTAATGGGTTTAAACAAACAGCGTCAGAGCAATTTGAAGATACAGGAGCAGGCAAAGATTCTGCTACAGTAAACTATATGACGAGTAGTGGTGAAGGTGCGAAAGATAATCCTTTTAGCCAGTCAGATTTGGATATTGCTAAACAAGTGAATGGTGTTACAGATGCAAAAATCAAAGAAAGTGACGATCAAGGTTATTCTGCAAAAATGACAAATGCCCAGAAAAAAGGCGACGTTAGTATTTTAAAGAAAAAAGAAATGACTAGCCCAGAAAAAGGCAAAGGTTTTAATGAAGATGATAATGAACTAAATAAAAAAGTTGTTACCGTTGATGACAAAATTGCCAAAGATGTATTCAATAATGAAGCTATAGGTAAAACATTATACATTGATAATCAAGGTTTCGAAGTTGTAGGCATTGTAAACGATGCGATGAACCCATCAGCTGTTCATATGCCTTCCAATACATTTAATAGGTATATGGGGCAGTTAACGCAAGATTTTCCATCACTTCAATTATCATTAGTAGATGGCGCTGATAAGAAAGAAGTCGCTGACAAAGTCGCTAAAGAATTGAATAAAAAAGGTTCAGGCGCAGGCGATGGAAACTATAGTTATACAGATATGGAAGAATTCATGAAAAATATCAACAAAGTATTTGATGGTATTACTTACTTTGTAGCTGCTGTTGCAGGTATTTCACTATTTATCGCTGGTATTGGAGTTATGAATGTGATGTACATTTCAGTTACTGAGCGTACAGAAGAAATT
The DNA here is from genome assembly GCF_016743055.1 of Staphylococcus sp. 11-B-312. Taxonomy (NCBI): domain Bacteria; kingdom Bacillati; phylum Bacillota; class Bacilli; order Caryophanales; family Staphylococcaceae; genus Staphylococcus; species Staphylococcus sp. 11-B-312. The sequence goes on along the minus strand of NZ_CP068241.1, from coordinate 2,634,574 downwards.
GCGATACGTCGTGCATTTGGTGCAAAAGCGCGAGACATTGAAGTCCAATTCTTGGTAGAAAGTGTTGTACTTTGTGTGATTGGCGGTATCATAGGTCTAATCATAGGCATACTTGTCGCAAGTCTAGTAGATGCAGTAACACCAGACTATATTAAGAGTGCGGTTAGTCTAAGCTCAGTGCTCATTGCTGTAGGTGTTTCTACATTGATCGGTATCGTATTTGGTTGGATTCCAGCGCGTTCAGCTGCGAAGAAAGAATTGATCGATATAATTAAGTAGTATTTAAAAAAGATATAAAAAGAGCCATTCGCTTTTATAAAAAGGTTTCGTCATTTTATGCGATACAAGTTGGATACAAAAAACATAAACATTTATAGCTCAAGTATAAATATGACATGCAAAAGGCTGGGACAAAAGAATAGTCTCAGCCTTTTATCCATTCATCCCTAGTTTTTCTCGATGCAGTAGGGACTACAGTCAATTTAAATACATCAGATTTCAATCTTGATTCACTACTTGTTTTAAAAATATGTTCATACAGGAACAAAATTTATGTCTATCAGATGGAAACATGAAATTTACGAGATCTGCTAGTGTCGACTTTTGAGATGCTTTGCCATATAAATGTAATTATCAGTTAATGTTTCCAGTGATTGTGCATTTAGATATATATTTAATTAAAAATAATAAAAATAAATATTTTAAGGAAATGTATTGTGTGAATTGACTAGGTGTATTATGTTAATTTAGAAAGTGATTTCATGTAAAAGGTTAAGCTTTTATCAAAAAAGGGGGATTATTATGGAGTATTTGCTCAATGTACAAAATTTAAACAAGACTTACGTTGATTCAGATTTTAATTTAAATCAGATTAATCTATCGATTGAACCCAATACAGTGGTAGGGCTTGTTGGGAAAAACGGTTCTGGTAAATCTACGTTGATTAATACATTGGTGGGAAATAGATTTGCAGATGCTGGAGACATTCAATTTTTTGATACGCCAATTTCTCGTGATGATTATGCGTATAAAGAACATCTAGGCGTTGTATTTGATGATCTTCGACTGCCTAATAAACTTAATGCAAAACAAATTAGTAAAGTATTTTCTAATATTTATCGCACATGGGATGAACAGCATTTTTTTGAAATGCTGGAGAATTTTGAATTACCGAAAGAACGTCAGATTAAAACTTTTTCCCGTGGTATGAGCATGAAAATCTCAATATCTATTGCACTATCTCATGATAGTAAACTTTTAATTTTAGACGAGGCTACGGCAGGAATGGATGTTTCTGGACGTGAGGAAGTGTTAGAAATACTTGAAGATTTTGTTGATAAAGGTAATGGTATTTTAATTTCATCTCATATTTCGGAAGATATTGAGACGCTTGCAGATAAATTAGTATTTATGAAAAATGGGCGTGTTTTATTACAAGAGCACAAAGATACATTATTAAATGATTATGGCATTGTTTCATTTGAAGAAGGAGAATTCGATGTTAATCACAGTAATGTTGTTGCGTATCGCATACATAAAGGTACAGGAAAAGCACTTGTAAATCAAAACAAAGATATAGATTTAGCACAGCCATTAAAAAATATTGATGATGCCACAAAAATATTAATGAGAGGAGAATTAGCATGAAAGGTTACTTAATGAGTTATTATTTTACAAATCAAAAATCAATTTACATATATTTATTGTTAAGTATTCCAATTTGTTTGTTTTTCTCTTTTACAAATCCAATAATGGCTAGTTTCATGCCTATGATATTTTTAGTATCACCAGCAACAGATAATTTAAAAAATGAAAAAGACTCAAAGTGGATGTATTTTGTTTCTACATTACCCTATAGCAGAAACACTTATGTGAGTAGTCATTTTGCATTTTATAGCTTATTAGCATTAACAGGTATGGTGGTATCACTTGTGATTAATGCAATTGTTGCGGGGAGTATAGTAAGTGGTGTGAATTCAGCGTTACTTGGTACAGGATTTATCGCGTTGTATTCGCTTATTTTCCCATTTACTTTTAAAATGGGGGCAGAAAAATCAAATGTCATATTTATGATTGTATCCATTATCGTAGTCATTTTATTCTTTATTTACTATTTTGTAGGTATGGCCATATTATCTGGGACAGGTAATCTTATAGAAGAAATAAGTAAAAACTTGTGGTACGGTGGTATTTTTGCAGTGATTGGCTTAATTGTTATGGCGCTTTCATTTATTGCTTCGAAACAAGCATTTAAGTATAAAGAGTTATAAACAACACGGCTTAACCTATTGTCTATCTTGACAAACACGAATAATCGTTATATCTTATTAATATTAAAAGTTAAAAATTTAGGCATACTTTTCTATGTTTTTCTACATAATTAAAGCTTTAGCAAGTTGTTAATAAAAGTATTGGCAAATTGAAAAAGTGAATAAATAGTGGTGAATATAAGGAATTGTACGTCTTACTGCATAAAATGTAGAATAAGCAAATTCTCAAATAAATGAATATATATAATAGGTAGCAAAGCAAAACACTCGTCATAAGTGCGTTGTAATGAAGCCGACAATGATAATAAGTCAGTATGGATTTATTATTAATTGTCGGCTTTTTTTCGTGGAAAATGTAATTTTAAATCAAGTGTTGTATTACTATTATAAATTTAAATGTCGTATTACAGAAGGTAAGGTGATTGATCATGATTGACGCGCATATTTTTCTAACATTATTATTTCTAACTTTAACTATTTCAATTTTAAGTAGTCTCTTTTTCTTAATAAAAAAAGTACCGCCTAAATATGCTCGAATACATATTTATATTGTAGCATTGCCAGCAATTGTAGCTAGCTTAGGTCTTATATTGTCACAGAAAAATATAGAGGTAGGTATATGGCGTTCTGACGTATTATCTTGGCTCATGGTTGGTTTTGTCCTCGTTATTGGTGTGATTATCCAACGTTACTGTATTCGTTATCTAGCTGGTGATAAGAGCTATAAAAAATACTTCACTTTATTTACTTTCACGACTACCTTTGCATCATTTGCTTGGTTAACTGCGGATATGAGAATGATGGTAATCAGTTGGGGATGTACACTATTAGGACTTACGATTTTAATCAGTTTAACAAGTGCCTGGAAAGTTACACGTGAGGCAGCAAAAGTTACAGGAAAATTATTCTTGTTAAGTTGGGTTGCGTTAATCAGTGCTGTTTTGTGGATTGGATTATCGACAGGTGAATGGCATTATTCTGTAGCCTTAAATGAAGCACATCTATCCATGATTAGTGGTTTGGCACAATTTGGCATTAATTTACTCATTGTACTAGCTGTTATGATTCCAGCGGCACAATGGCCGTTTCAACGTTGGTTAATTGAATCTGTAGCAGCACCTACACCGGTTTCTGCGATTATGCATGCTGGTATCGTTAATGCTGGTGGTATTATGTTAACCAGATTTTCAGGTATCTTTAGCGGCGATATCGCATCTATTGTTTTATTAATTTTCGCAAGTATTTCAGTATTACTCGGTGCAGGTATTAGTTTAGTCCATGTGGATTATAAAAGATTATTGGTCGGTTCTACAATAGGCCAAATGGGCTTCATGCAAATTCAATGTGCATTAGGTGCATATATTCCTGCGATCATTCACTTGATTTTACATGGCTTATTTAAAGCGACTTTGTTTCTACGTTCTGGGTCGGCAGTGCGTCATTTTAGTGTCCCGAGTCGTGCAAATGAAAGAATGTCTTATGTATGGATAGTCAGTGGTCGTATTTTAGCGTTTCTAATTGGATTAGGTTTTTGGTTGAGTGCACCAGAAGAAAGTTATCGTCTGGTAAGTGGTCTCATCTTAGCATGGTCCTTATCTGTCTCGTGGACACAGTTGGTAGCTTTTGGTGAAGGTAATTTCGGGCGTGTCATGGGTATGTCGATACTCATTGTTGTTGGTGCAGTTTATTTTGTGGTACATCATTATTTTTCAGATGCATTACATACTTTGACAATTCATAGCGTGCAGCCACCCGCTTTTATCGTTATTGCCGTAGCATTCATTTTATTGCTCGGTAGCTTAATTAGTACGTGGGTAGCACGTCACCGATCTTCTGTCGTATTTTCAATTTTGTATATGTGGATAGTTCGTTTAGGAGATGCAAAAATTGAAACGGTTGAACGTCATCCTAATTATTTAAAATCTTATTTGTCAAAAGGAGGACACTAAAATGGGGAAACATAAAGCAGTGACAAACCAAAGTCAACATAAAGATAATATCGATCAAATAATTGCTAAAGCGAGCCGAGTTATCGTTCCTTTATCACCTATTTCTGTGTTTGCCGCAAGAAACCCTTGGTCAAATTTAGAACAGAATGAATTTCAAGATGTGGCGCAATGGTTAACAAATGTCCGTGACGTAGATATCTATCCTACAATGCATATGTTTGAACAAGCATATCAACGTGATGAAATTGATAAAGATATGATTGAATTTAAGTTACAAACATGGCTAAATCAATCGATGTTCTCGATAGATAGACAATTTGCTGAAAGATATGCTAGAGCAATGTTAGATTTGTCTAATATTGTAGACGTAACGCGTTATTCTGAAAACAAAAAACAAGTGAATCAACACAATGAAACAATAAATTTAGATGATGAAACTCATACAGTGCCATTAGTGAGCACCTATCTTATGGATAAAGATGGTAGACGATTGATAGATATTGTAGATTATCACGTTATTAAATGGTGCAAATTATATTTAGATGATGCACAATCCGGATGGACGATGCCTAACAGAGAAAAAGGTCTATTCTTTGCATGGCAACGTTTGGCACAACATGATCCAGCATTGACCAAGCAACAACGCGCACGGTTGAAAACACTGCCAAGTCAAGCTGAAGCGCTCATTCATATGGTCCTACAAAAGTTAGACATTGCTGAAGCACAGTATCAAACATATTTGGAAAATCATTTGCTATCGTTACCTGGATGGGCTGGTATGATGCTATGGCAAGATGAACAAACGTCTAATGATGATCAAATGTTATTGTCATATTTAGCTATTCGTCTTGGTATAGAATGGGCAATTGTTGAGCCATATTTACCCGTGAATTTACCAGAAAATTCAATAACATATGAATACGATGAATTAGCAGAGCATTGGCTTGATATTGGAATATTTACCAGTGAACAATGGCAACAATTATCTGAATCCGAAAAAAATGCTTATATAAATTTTGCATTACAATTTGAAAAACATGGTCGCAGACAAATTTTATTAACGGCTTGGGAAGCAACATATGAGCATCAATTAGAAGCGACCGTGACCACAAACCAAGATAATGAGCAAGAAAGCCAAAAGCCACAAGTACAAATGGCATTTTGTATAGATGTACGCTCGGAACCTTTTCGTCGACAAATAGAAGCGGCTGGTGCATTTGAGACAATCGGTGTTGCTGGGTTTTTTGGACTTCCCATTGTCAAAGAAGAGCTGGGACAATCCTACAGTCACCCATCTTTACCTGTGATGAATCAACCGCAACATAAAATTAAAGAATACACGCATGAGCAAGAACCTACATCTTTTCGCCAGCATCAACACATACTCAAATCGATAACGTATACATTTAAAAAGATGAAACAAAATGCTTTACCGAGCTTACTTTTACCAGAACTAAGTGGACCTTGGTTAACGCTTCAAATGTTTTCAAGAAGTTTCGCACCGAGACCTATCGGTAAATTGATACGAAAATTTTATGATGGTTGGTTACAAAAACCGAATGATACAACGTTATCATTAGATCATTGCAATATTAATGAAGAAGGTATACCAGTTGGTTTTACAAATGAAGAAAAAGTGGACTATGTCCAACAAGCGTTGCGTTTAATGGGTTTGGAATTAGAGTTTGCCCCATTAATCGTATTGTGTGGACACGGCAGTCAAAGTGCGAATAATCCTTATGCTTCTTCACTTGATTGTGGTGCATGTGGTGGTGCAGCCAGTGGTTTTAACGCGAAGGTATTAGCACAGCTTTGTAACTCGACTGAAGTTAGAACGGCATTAAATGAGCGAGGTATTGTCATTCCAGAAGACACTATCTTTGCGGCAGCGGAGCACCAAACATCTACAGATGAATTAAAATGGATATACGTACCAACAATGTCAAAAGCTGGACAAAATGCTTTAAATCAAATTCAAGCCGCAATGCCTGACATTACTTATCGCGCAAATGAACAACGATTGAAAGCATTACCAGACAATCACATCTTAAAACAAGACCCAATCAAAGAAGTGCATCGCTTAACAAATGATTGGAGCGAGATTAGACCAGAATGGGGCTTAGCGAGAAACGCTTCATTTATTATAGGTTCACGTGATTTAACAAAAAATAGCGACTTAAAAGGGCGTGCCTTTTTACACAATTATGATTGGAAACAAGATGATGATGGGAGCCTTTTAGCGAATATCATTAGTGGTCCAGCCACCGTGGCACAATGGATTAATCTACAGTATTATGCCTCAACTGTTGCACCTCATTATTATGGTAGCGGTAGTAAAACAACGCAGACTATTACGGCAGGTATAGGCGTTATGCAAGGTAATGCGAGCGATTTGTTGACGGGTCTACCTTGGCAATCTGTAATGTCGGCAGACAATAAAATGTATCATTCTCCGATTAGACTACTCATCGTCGTGCATGCGCCCAATGCTTATATTAAACAGCTATTAAATGAGCAACACGATTTTTATCAAAAGGTGCACAATGGTTGGCTTAAATTGGCAAGTATTGATGAATTTGGTGATTGGCAACATTGGTCAGTTGATTAACTTAAAAAACGTTTTTCTGATTTCTTAAAGGACAGAAGAAGTAAGCGATAGTTATATTATTTTCTGGGTAATTGCACATAACTATGGAGAAAAGTATATAAAAATGATAATGTTAGCATTATTAAATAATACGACAATTAATTTTGATTCTATGGGAGATGCATTCGACATGAAAACAACTAAAGGTACCTATGAGTCTGAAATCAGCAAAGCAATTACACAATGGGAAAAAGACTTCCTTGGTCGTGGTTCACTGTCTGTGAAAACTGATATTTTGCGTGATATGATTATTGTTAGTTTGCAGGGTGTGTTAACACAAGCTGAATATAAAGTTTGTGAGACACATGAAGGATTATTAACAATTAAACGCACCAGATCTAAGCTTGTAGAATCTGGTATAGAGGCACTTGATGAAATTGTTTTTTCAGTTACTGGTGAAGCAGTCAAAGGCTTTCATACTGATTTGAGTTCTAAAACAGGTGAACGTGTTATGATATTTAAACTATACGATAATCTTGAGAAAAAAATAGCCGAATAAAGAAAATGATTGATGAAAGTGATGACTAAAAACTGAAAAATCCTTTATTTCAAGGTGTATTTATAGTAATATGACTTACTGAGAAATAGAGAATCATAATTTTAAATTATGGTTCTTTTTCTTTTGTCTTTTTTAAATTACATAATTTAAATTTAATTAAACATGAAAATTATATAAACTATATTTAAAAATTGATAGTATAAAGAGAGTAATGATAGTATGATGGTTTCTGATTATTATCCTATAAGTTGTAGTATGCTTTCTATGTAAATGAAATCAAATATATACTTCAAATGATCTGTGTAATTGTTTTACAAATTTAAAATTTAGTCGGAAGTTGGATGTGTTTAACAGTTTAAATAATTATAATAAAATGAGAAGAGTCTTTGACTAAGGGAGGAAATATGATTGGATCAAATAAAAAGTATTATGTATTCCTTAATAGAACCTTTAACTAAACCGGAAACATATCAAACGCTACTTTCAAATCTCATTATGATTGTGATATATATCATTGTAGCGTGGATAGTATTGCGTTTTATTAATAAAGGAATAGAGCAATTTTTCAAAATACAAAATAAAGGCAAAAAAGCGAATAAAAAACGTTCAGCAACATTAATATCATTAGTTCAAAACATCGTATCGTATGTGGTATGGTTTATAGTGTTAACAACCATTTTAAGCAAGTTTGGTATCAGTGTTGAAGGTATTATCGCAAGTGCTGGGGTTGTTGGTTTAGCAGTTGGTTTTGGTGCACAAACCGTTGTTAAAGATATTATCACTGGTTTCTTCATTATATTCGAAAATCAATTTGATGTAGGAGATTATGTTAAAATAAATAACGGTGGTACAACTGTTGCAGAAGGTACAGTTAAAGTCATAGGTTTAAGATCGACAAAAATAAATACAATTACAGGTGAATTAACGACATTACCAAACGGCAGTATGGGTGAGATTACAAATTATTCAGTGACCAATGGTGAAGCAATTGTCGAAATACCAGTTTCGGTAGAGGAAGATATTGATCAAGTAGAAAATGTACTCACAGACTATTTTCAATCTATACAAACAAATTATTATTTGTTTATCTCTACACCACAAGTCGTTGGTATCAATTCAATCAGTCGAGATGAAATTGTATTGAGTGTGTCTGCTGAAACAATACCAGGTGAGGGTGCTTCCGGAGCACGTATTTTAAGAAAAGAGATATTGAAATTGTTTAAGCAAAAAGAGATTAAAACACCTAAGCCGATGATGTTACAATATGACCCTAATCAACAAAATAACGCTTAAATATTCGGAGGAGTGACAGAATGACATCAAATTACGGTTTAAATGACATTGTAGAGATGAAAAAGCAACACGCCTGTGGTACGAATCGCTTTAAAATCATTCGTGTAGGCGCAGATATCCGAATAAAATGTGAAAATTGTCAAAGAAGCATTATGATTCCACGACAAACGTTTAATAAAAAAATGAAAAAAATATTAGTATCTCATCAAGATACTGAAAAATAAGGAGAATGAATAAATGGCTCTAACAGCAGGTATCGTTGGGCTTCCAAACGTAGGGAAGTCAACACTTTTCAATGCAATTACTAAAGCGGGTGCGCTCGCAGCGAATTACCCATTCGCAACGATTGATCCTAACGTGGGGATTGTCGAAGTTCCAGATAGTAGATTAGATGTATTGACAGATATGGTACAACCAAAGAAAACAATCCCAACAACTTTTGAATTCACTGATATTGCAGGGATTGTTAAAGGAGCTTCAAAAGGTGAAGGGTTAGGAAATAAATTCCTATCTCACATTCGTGAAGTTGATGCAATTTGCCAAGTCGTACGTGCGTTTGATGATGATAATGTGACACATGTTTCTGGTCGCGTTAATCCTATTGATGATATTGAAGTTATCAATATGGAACTTGTATTGGCAGATTTGGAATCAGTTGAGAAACGTCTACCAAAATTAGAAAAAATGGCAAGACAAAAAGATAAGGATGCTGTTAACGAAGTTCGCATTTTATCAAGAATTAAAGAAGCTTTAGAAGAAGGTAATCCAGTAAGAAGTTTAGATTTTACGGAAGAAGACCAAAAATATGTAAACCAAGCACAATTATTAACATCTAAAGAAATGTTATATATTGCTAATGTCGGAGAAGACGAAATTGGCGATGAAGATAATGAAAAAGTTCAAGCTATTCGTGAATATGCTGAAAAAGAAAGCTCAGAAGTCATTGTTATCAGTGCTAAGATTGAAGAAGAAATTGCTACATTGGATGATGATGATAGAGCAATGTTCTTAGAAGATTTAGGCATTGAAGAGCCCGGTTTAGATCGTTTAATTCGCACAACTTATGACTTATTAGGTTTGGCAACATACTTTACAGCAGGTGTACAAGAAGTACGTGCTTGGACATTCATAAAAGGTATGACAGCACCGCAATGTGCAGGGATTATTCATACTGACTTTGAACGTGGTTTCATACGTGCAGAAGTAACGAGCTACGATGATTATGTAGAATTTAATGGTGAAAATGGTGCTAAAGAAGCTGGAAAACAAAGATTAGAAGGTAAAGAATACATTATGAAAGATGGAGACATCGTTCACTTTAGATTTAATGTATAAAATAAAAGCTTACGTGTTACTTAATATGGTAACACGTAAGCTTTTTTCATAAATTTGGAAAGTAAGTATGCCGGGAGTCTTGAATGTTCTTTTTGTTCATAGACACACTTTCATTCAACTTAACTAGTAGTAGGTTAAAATTTTAACTATATATACTTCTTAATCCTTGATGTATGAATAAATACAAACGTTGATACGAATATTGGTTAAAGGTAAAAGTGACATGACATTAGTTGTACTAAGTTTTACTTATCAAAATAGCATTATGAATGCTGCGATGAAAAACTTAAGATGTAAACCATGATGTGTCTACACCAGGTCCCGTATAATTTGCGTCGACATTTTGGTTTAATTCAGGTGAAGCATAGCTATCTGTATATTGCCATAACACATGTTCTTGTGTTGGTTGCTCTTGGTTATAGTTAGCGAGCCAATAACCATCATATTGTCCCACTGATTCTGAAGCATGTTCTTTCATAAAGTTTTCATATGAATAAAATAAGATTTTTTTATCTCCAGCAAGGCTACGCATTTTGTCATACCAGGCAGTTGTACTTTCATCAGCGGTACCCGATGTCACAGTATTTTCTTCAAAATCATTGATATAAAAACTGGCTTTAGGTGCACGATTGTATAAAGTTTGCGCTTCATATCTGGCATCATCGGGATTTTCGTACATACTATAAGAATAAACGCCAAAGTCCAAGTTATACTTATCTAATAAATTTGAGTTATGTTCTAATGTTGCATCGACTTTTTCAGAACCATATTGTGCACGAATAATAATGAAATCATAATTTGCTTTTAAATCTTTGACTTGTTGTGCTGAAAGCTTACCTTGCCATTCGGAAATGTCTAAGACCCTTTCACCAGTAGCGGTTGTATTGGGGTTTGAACGAAAGGCACTTTCTTGAGTTTCATTATTTTTTTCTTCAGGGTGTTTTTCAATATACTTTTGATAGCCATATCCCATGGTTCCTTTTTCGCTTGCTGTATTTTCAGTTGCATGTACAGTATTAAATGTTATTGTAGTTGCAAATAGGACACTCATGGACAGCAATCCTTTTTTAATAACTGAAGTCATATAAATCTCCTTTGATTAATTTTGAATTATGTAAACATGTCCTTTGATTTTAATGATATAAATCAAGAACGTATATGATATGCTATTAGAATTAAAATGATTTATCAAGTTTATCTGAAATAACTTTTAAATTTATTTATAATCATTTAAAAAGGAATATAATATTTTATGAGTTAGATTGAATGTCGAGTGAATTTGCAAGTTGTAGGATGCTGAGGTAATGAAATGTTTCATATGAAACATGAGATAAAAATGTCATTTTGAACGTCTGATAATCATTGTAAAATGTAAAGCTCTGTGCTATAATTCTTGATTGTGAGTAATGAAAATTATTCCTTGCTTACCACAAAGATGGTGAGCCGCATAGACCACAAGGAGGTGCAATTATAAAATGAGAACATATGAAGTTATGTACATCGTTCGTCCGAACATTGAAGAAGATGCTAAAAAAGCTGTTGTTGAACGTTTCAACGGTATCTTAGCTTCTCACGGATCAGAGGTTTTAGAAACTAAAGATTGGGGCAAACGTCGTTTAGCTTATGAAATTAATGATTTCAGTGAAGGTTACTACAACATCGTACGTATCCAAACTGAAGACAATGAAGCGACTGACGAATTCCAACGTTTAGCTAAAATCACAGACGATATCATCCGTTATATCGTAATTCGTGAAGACGAAGATAAGACAAGAAAATAATAAATGGGGGTCGTTTAAATGATAAATAGAGTTGTTTTAGTCGGTCGTTTAACGAAAGATCCAGAATATAGAACAACACCCTCAGGCGTGAGTGTTGCGACTTTTACTCTAGCAGTAAATCGTACGTTTACAAATGCGCAAGGGGAACGCGAAGCTGATTTTATTAACTGCGTTGTTTTTAGAAAACAAGCAGAAAATGTAAATAACTACTTATTCAAAGGTAGTCTAGCTGGCGTTGACGGTCGCATTCAATCACGTAGCTACGAAAACCAAGAAGGTCGTCGTATATTTGTAACTGAAGTTGTCTGTGATAGCGTTCAATTCCTTGAACCTAAAAACCAAAATCAGCGTCATGCTCAAGAAGGAAATAATAATTTCCAAAATTTTGGTGGACAACAATCCGGACAAAATACGTCTTCTTATCAAAACAATAACAACAATAATCCATCAAACAATAATCAATCAGATAACCCATTTGCAAATGCAAACGGCCCTATTGATATTAGTGATGATGATTTACCATTCTAATTATAATGAACGTATAAAACTAAAAAAATTTTAAAAGGAGGCAGTTACCATGGCAGGTGGACCAAGAAGAGGCGGACGTCGTCGTAAAAAAGTTTGTTATTTCACAGCAAACGGAATTACACACATCGACTATAAAGATACAGAATTATTAAAACGTTTTATCTCAGAACGCGGTAAAATTTTACCACGTCGTGTAACAGGTACTTCAGCTAAATATCAACGTATGTTGACTTTAGCTATTAAACGTGCACGTCATATGGCATTATTACCATATGTTAAAGAAGAACAATAATAGATATTGTATCTGCAAACCCCGTAGGCATATACCTACGGGGTTATTTTTTTGTGCGTTTGGATCGAAAAAGGCAGGATGTGAAAATTCTAACTTCCAAAATACATAATTAAAAACAAACCAATTAATAATATAATTCTTGTAGTAGATTCATTTGTTATCTCTACATATAAAAATAATAAAGGGAGACGATTTACCCATGAAGAAAATCATTTGTCATTTAATAAATCAAACTTTGACTTGTTCATTTTTTCAGAACTATTCGTCATCTTCCAATAAATTAGCGACATTAACAGTTATCTCTTTTGTAACAGGGTTGATACTTACATCTTCGCTGTAGCCTAAAGATTTTATTTGCATGAAATCATTTTTTATTTTCAACGCTATTTCAACGCTATTTCAACGCGTTGAAATCCTTGTAAAATTAGTAATGTATCGTCATTAACAACGACATCATGTGAACCTTTTCCATTTATAGTGACATTCCAATTATTAAACTGCATCCTTTAATTCCTCCTTGTTATTTACTACTTCTCTTTCTTAAAGCTAAATGCTAAAAAAGATATACTAATAACCCAAAATAAAGGCATTATGGTAATAGATAATACTAGAAATGTCATTGCGAAAACAAAGTACGTTTCATCTACTTTATATTTACCGAATCTAATAATATTCCTCCTATTTACGCTTCTCAAATCCGTATATTAAGCAAATTACAAATACTACAAAAACTGCTGGTACAAATATAGATACTAATAAAAGTGGTATGGACATAATTAAATAGTTGTAATCGTATTTGCATTTACCTATTTTCATAATATCCCTCCCTTTATTTACTTTCCTTATCATTTCTTCTGCGTTTTAAATATGATTTGATTTCTAATATTAGAATAAGTATAAAAACAATTAAACTGAGTATTGAAAAGCTCAAAAAGATTATACTATCTTTAGTTAATATATTATGAATTGATAAAATGATAAAAAATATAATTATAGGTAAAGATGATAAGTCTTCTGATTTGAACGTTTTAGAATTTTTGTGTATCATCTTATCTTCTTTTTTCTGGAAACAATTAGTAATAAAGTAGAATTTATTAAAATTAAAAGGATAAGTAATATTGCCACAGTCAAATTAATAGTATTGAAATAATCTAATATTAACAGGAGTATCAATAGGACAAGATTAATTATGTGATGTATATACAATGGTTTGTTCATTACCTACTCCCCTTTCAACGCTATTTAATTAAAATTTCATTATGTATCTCGCAACCATAAAATAGGACGTTAGTGTGAAAAGACACGTAGTAAATGGTTAATCCTTATTTTTTTTTCTCTCTTTAATGAACTCTTTAAAACACAAGTAACCATCGAGCATTGTACTTAATATGAAATTTATTACTTTAATTACTATACCTATAATATACTCCACAGCGATACCCCTTTGTAAACGTAATAGGTATTAATATACTTTATGAACGTATGAAAGGACACAGTTATTGTTCCTATTCTTTTATCTCATCTTCTTTTTTATTTTTACGTCTAAACATCTTACTCAATAACTTTGATGTTTCCTGTTCAAATAAGCTTACTATAGCTACAATTATATCTATTATTTTGATTATGATTCCTATAAGTATATCCACAATGATGCTCCTTTATGTAAGTAAGTAATGAGTACGATTTATTGAATTTTTGTTTGATCTTTTAATTTTACAATCCATAAAATTGAAGAGGTCAACAAAACTTTTCTAGCATTTTGTTAATTTACGAGTTAATGCACTAAAATGGAGCATCTGTCTATTATTAGAATAAGACTAGATAACCAAAATACAAAAAGTCCGATTGCATTAGTAAAAAAAATAATAATTGCCAATATCAAAAAATGTAATAGCTCAAGTTTATCAAAAGATCATTCCAAAAAGTTAGTATTTATAGAAACATCTTGTTTAATTAATAATATGGTTTTAAAGTAACTTAATTAAAATAACTTAAGTAGATTGCAATAATAACGAAAATTGCAGCAAAAATACCATGTACTAATAAATTCCAATAGAATAACTTTTTAGTCATAGGTTTAAAATTGTTACGTCTTACTCTTCTATTATTTTCCCAACGATATATGGATGCCCAAAAATAAGCGTAAATAGGTATAATGATGATTCCTAATATTATCGCAACAGGTAAGCTCATTATTAATCACCTTTTTGTATAAGAATAGCATGGAAACAACTAATTGTTAACAATGTAAAAAATGAACGTTAGTTCTTGGGATGATATTGTATTATTACCGTTTAATGGATGTAGTGTTAGAGGTTTATAGATGTTGAGGAGCTATCGTTCATACACAACAAAAAATTAATTTTTACACTACCTTAATTGAAATGAACTTTAATTTTGTTAAACTTATTTTGGGGATGTTATTTATATAGTAATTTGGGAGAATTATTATATAAAAGGAGATTTAACATTGAATAAGCAAATTAAAAAAATATTAACTGCTAGTGTAGCTACTGCGATTTTATCTGGTCCTGTATATTTTACTATTGATTCTGGTAAGGCGAATGCTGAAACTAGAAGTGAAATAGATAAAGAAATGAATCAAAGAAAAGCGATTGGTGATGCACTATTAAAAGAGATTGATAATAGTAAAAGTGATTTTAAAGATCCGGCAGTTGCTGACAGGATAAAAGGCCAAGTGAAAAATTATAGAGATGGTGTAGCTGAAAGAGGAAAAGCTACAATGACTGCAAAAGCAGGAGCTCAAGCAATTAGAGCTACTGTAAATAAAGTCGGTGAAAAGGCATGGAATAAATTGGTAAAGAAAATAGAAAATACAACTGGTACTAAACTCGTTATGTTCCATTATCAAAGTATCAATAAATTTTGTGATATTTTAACAGGTTTTGAAGGCAACTTAGCAGATGGCATAGCGAATGGGTTAACTAATAACTTTGGTTTTAATAAACAATTTGCATATGTTGTTGCTAGAGCATTTATAGCAATTGTTTTGTAGGTTTTACATATGAGTAATAATAAAAAAATTTATCTAATATTTTTAGTAATAACATTTATAATTTATATTTCTTTGCCAATTATTTTTGATGATAATTCTTTTAACATACGTTTATTTGCCATATTCCCATTATTATTTTTTGGTGCATTTTTATTTTCTTCTAACTCTAATAATAAAAAGTAATGAAAATACTTCTGTTTAATATTTCTTTACACTAAGGCAATTTAAATAAATATTTAGCCTACTCCATAGATTTGTGGAGTGGGTTTCTCTAATATTAATATTTAGCTTTTATATAATAAGAAATGAAGGTGTTTGTATTGCCTAAATCACAACAAGTAATATTAGCAATTTTATTAGTATTAATAGGTTTTAATATTTTCTTACCTATAATAGGTGCAATTTTTAAAATTGAAATTTTAGAGTTTGGCTCAATTTTTATAAAGGTACTTGATAGCATAACTTTAATGGTTGCAATCATCTTTGTATACAGACAAATTAAACGTAAAGGTTTATGAATAGAAGTATGTAACCCAATACTTTTGATATGAGGAGTGGTATGTAGGATAAACATCTATGTACTTGACCTATTTTTTATATTTATATTCTGAATAAGATTAAATAAACTGAAATAAAGGTTTCTAGAAGGGAGTATTTTAGTCTATGAAATTAAGTCAATGGATAATTTGTATAGTGACTGGAGGATTAATTTTTTTAGTTTCCTTTTATATGGGAGATATGAATTTTTGGCCATCTTTGATTAATGGGTTAATAGGGTTTGTAGGATCTGTTTTTGTAGGAGAAGGTTTAAAAAAAGGTGGAAAATTATGAAGAAAAAAGATTTGAAAATTTTAAAGATTACTTTCTCTGGGTTAACAGCTATTTTATTTTATATTTCTGGATTATGGATTGTTAGTGCTTTCTTTGCTTTACTGTCATTGTATTTTATGGATGAAAAAAAGAAATGAGTTATATGTATAATACAATTCTAAACATCAATACGTGCTGCTGTAGGTTGTTCATATTTCTAATATGTTAGTTTGTGTTTGGTTGTGAACTACACAAAATGCAAGGAGAAGTCTATGTTTGTTATTGATAAAGGTTTTATTATTAGAACTTTAAAAATATTTTTATTTAGTCTGAGTATAATGATCTTAACAATTGTAATTACATATAGTATCGATATGAATGTGGAAGCAATGATTAAAGGTATAGATAACGATATATCTCGTTCTGTTAAACAATCTTCAGGACTAGGTGCAGTTATTATATATATCGTAAATAATGGTTTTATAGTTCCACTACAAATGTTCCTGCTTTCACTAATACCTATTCAATTTTTATATTTCTTTAATTTGATATATAGTTCTGTATTGCCAGGTATTGTGATTGGTATTTTATTAAAAATTGATTTTTATAAAGCTATAGCCAATATCATATCTGTATTTCCTCATACTACACTAGAAATTTTAGGTTTCTGTATATTTGCAAGTGTATTGTTTCAACTAAATAAATCAATTCGAAGTAAAATCAGAGAGCTATTTAAAAAGAATGGTGAAAGAACATCAATAATAAAATCACTTTATAATACAGTTAAAATCTATATATTTGTAGTGATACCAGTAATAGTATTAGCAGCAATTTGTGAAGAATATTTAAGAAAAATTTTATATTCTCTTCTTTCAGTTATATAAATAACTCACCTTTAGCAGAAATATTGATAAGGGGTTGTATCTAAAAATTCGTAGAGTTTGAGAGTTAATAAATTTTGTATATAAAAGCAATAGAACAGAGATACATGAAATTAATTAGCAATATCTTAGAAGCAACAAAATAGAAGATAATGTTCACTTAAAAAATAAAGTAATATTCATACTAAATGTGTGATTATTTTATGGGGAAATAAGGTATCTATATAGTAAAGGGGAATGCTGTATGGACATAATTGGAAAAATATTAACATTTGTAATGAATACATTTTCTAACTTTGCAGGTAGTGGCTCCTTGATTGAGGATATTAAAAAAAGATTTAAAGAAAATTCAAAAAAAGAAAATTAGCTATTTCCACCCATCAGTATAATTTCTGATGGGTGTTTTCGTATTATATTTAAAAAGCACAAAAAATAACGTTTTGAAAGAGTGATCATTATGATTGAAAAGTTGAAATCTGTAGGTGAAGCACCGATTGAACTTCTTTTGCTGGCAGACCCATCAAAAAATTTAATTTTAAATTATTTAAAAAAGGAGAATGCTTTGTATATAAAGAAAATAATGAAGTTTTAGGGTGCTATGTATTACAAAAAATTAATAAAGATAAAATTGAATTAGTTAACATAGCAGTACTAGAATCTAAACAGAAAATGGGGATTGGTAAAAAGTTGTTAGCAAATGCTTTTGAATATGCCAAGAAGAATGGTTACAAAAATATCGAGGTTGGAACAGGTAATTCTAGTATTGAGCAAATTATATTTTATCAAAAAATGGGTTTTAGAATGCGTAATATAGATGTAGGGTTTTATGATAGAAATTATAATGAAAAAATTTATGAAAATGGAATATTGTGTAGAGATATGATTCGTTTTATAAAGGAATTATAATGTGACTTTTAGGAAGATCTCATAACTTTACAATTGAAATACAGACTATTTTTACACAATATAAATTTAATCTAGGGTATGTTAGTATGAAATCATATTTAAAACAATATTTATTAGGACTTTTATATGAAATTTCTTAGAAAGGTGTTTGCAACTAACGCATCATTTATTGTAGATGTTATTGGAGGTAGCTATTTAGCAGATATCACTTTTTTTGAATAAGATTTATTACAAGAAAGATAATAAAACTAAGAAGAAGGACTGAATTTACGATGACAATTTGGTTTTCAATATTGGGAATGTGGTTTTGCATCGGAATTGCATTTTTAGCCATTTATTTAAATAAGAAAAACAATAAAAATTAATGAGTAATGAAACACATAAATTTGAAAATTGAAAGGCTGTGTTTATTTGGTTTTTGTATACATAATTCTATCTGCTATTTTACTTTATTATGCAATTAAATACGGTATTAGAGATGGTTTAATTGATCATGATGCTAATAAAGAAAAACTTATCTATTTAAATAAAAGTGCAAATTTAGTTGAAGAAATTGGATATTTATATAGTACGATGGCTCAAGAAGACGAAACTAAAGCTAAGAGCATATATGATAGGTCACTAGATGTATTATTGTCTGAAGTGGAACCTAATGAAAAGTACAATACTATGATTGAACTAAAAAAACAGATAATCAATTTGAAAGATGGATAAATTATTATTAGGAGATGAATAAAATGGATATACTAAAAATTATATTTTTAATTTTAGTTGTGATTTCACTCGTGATTTTTATTGGTTATTCTATTTTTACTTTTTATTATATTTTGAGTAAAAAGAAAAATGAAATGTCTGATAATGAATATCAAGAAAAACTTAAAAGGTAGGAATAACAAATGTTATAATTCTTGTTGTGGTGGTTCTAGTTACTATTGTTTACACTTTGATTCCTTGATTAATAATAAAAAGGTATAAATAAATTTATTTAATAAAGTTTGATATAAAACATACGTAATATTAAGGAAAAAGGCATAACTTTGATAATAAAGGTAAGGATATGCATAATAAATCATATTAAATTGCTTATAAAAGCTATTTAACAGTGTTTTAAGTTTTTTAAGTGAACTTTCTATAATTTCATTATTGTTGAAGTTTGCGTAGTGATGATTTAGATTAATTGTCATCATCTAATAAATTTATAACATTTACAATGATTTCTCTTGTATCAACATTAAACGATACATCATTTCCATAACTTAGTGATTTAACTTTTATAGCATCATTTTCCAATTTTAAATATAGGGCAACGTGTTGATAGTTTTCTAAAATAACTAGTGTATCTTCGTCTCTGACTATATTATATGATCCTTTGCCATTAATTGTAACTGTCCAATTATTGAATTCCATTATACCAATCTCCTTTTATATACTATGTTTCTTTTTCTAATCCTAAAATAACCATTAACACCACTGAAATGAGCATGAATGGTACAAAAATAGATGTTATTAAAAATCCGCCAATCACAATTAGGTAAAATTCATCAATTTTATATTTGCCAAATTGCATCATAACACTCCTCGTAAAGTTATATTACTTCTTGTTATAATCATCTATCGTAACGCCATCTTTTTCTATTTTTTTCGTACTAGCCCGTATTAATAAAATTGCATTACCCATAAAGAGTACTGCTAATATTAATGAAGTGGTAAATCCACTAATGTTTGTATAATTAAAAATTATGAGTGTTATCATTAAAATGATATTAATTGTATGGTGTATAGCTATTCTCTTATTCACTTTCTTCGCCCCTTAGATATTGATTCTCTATTTTTAAAATTTAGATTCAAAAATTTGTAATGAACTACCCAGCATTATTGTATTTTGACTCGAAATCCATGAGTGCAATAGTATAATTTTTCCACCATGAATCTTTTTGATAATATTCTAAAAGTACTTTTAATTCCATAATGCTATATGTAACTGTGCAATCTGCAAATATTAAAGGATAAGATAGTGTATGTCCTTCATACCAAAAACCCATATCATCAATTAATCTATTCAAATTATGTCAACTCCTAGAATGCTTTGGGTGTGTTGCCGTTTATTCGTATAACTTTGATGTATTTAAGTGTCATATTGCTTAAATCATATATATATGAATTTAAAATTTTTACTTTTTTGATGGATGCAACATATACTTTATAAAAAGTATGTTAGCATTGAAATAATATTATAACAAAAAGGGGTATTTATATGTGGAATAATATTGAGATAATTGTTTCATTTATTATATTTGTAGGTGCGCTTATATTTGCTGTTTATTCATTTTACAATAATTCTATTACAGTTGGCGTTGGTGCTTTAATTGCGGCTACAGTAAATATCTATTACATGATTAAGGCATTAAGAGCTAAAAGAGAAGATAATTACTAAGTGCAGATAGTGTATTAAAGAAATATAGAGACATTTGGATAATTCAGCACATTATTAATAAATTAACTCAAGATATAAATTTATGTAAATACGGGTGAAATATTTTTCTAAAAGTATTAGTTCAACAGGAGTGAGAAATTTGAGGAATAATATGGATATGAGTTTTATTATTGCTAATTTTATGAATATAATTTTAGTATTATTATTTGCTTTTGGTACATTCAATCATCTTAATGTTTTTCTTACCGTGATTTTTGCAATAATAACTGTTTTAAATGCAGGCTTTTTGCTTTATAAAAGTATTGAAATTTCAAAGAAAAGTAACCGTTAAAAGGCTTAACTAAAGTGTTTTCTACCTTTATAGTCCACTCACAGAAATTTAAAAAACATAAATACTAATCTTAAGTATTTTAAAATGAATGTTCATATTGCATTTGGGAGGCATTTTATGAATCATGAAAATAATAAGAAAAAATATAAGACAATAGAAGTGATAGCAAACACTTTTGGCATAGTAGCTTTGATCTTAGTATTTGCCTCATTGATTCTAGCTTTGATCTTTGAATGGAAATTTCTGGACTATGTTGTTAACGGGTCTGGTATACTTATTATACTAAGTTTAATCATAGGTGCGATACCACACGTTATGGAAAAAAATATCAAGAAAATCATTTTTGATTTTCTCTTTATTGTAATTATAGCGTTTATTTTTTATAACTTATAAGGGGGCTATACATGAAACTTATCACTAAAATTTTAGATGTTTTAGTATGGATATGCGTTATTTTATTGTTTAGTAAGTATATTGTTAAATATGCGAATATGATGTTTGATTGGAATTTAAGATGGTATTTTCTTGAAGATATTCCTCATTTAGCATTGATATTATTTATTTTACTATTTGTATTTGCAGTACCTTCTGAAATGATCAAAGAAAAACATAATAATGAATAAAGTCATACATCATATTTATGTGTTATTTGAAAAGAAGACTTGAAATGATTTTGAAGATATTGGCCATCTTTTTATAAATCGATCTCTTTCTAGCGCTATATTTAGGTAAAAAGTATAGGGCTTTGAAATAAAAAACTGCATCAAATCAATGTTTTGAAAGCTATCAAATTCAATGATACATATAGATAAGTTTATACTATAGCTGTCTATCATTATAGTTATAATCCCTTATTGCATTAAATGAAAAAATAAAATTATAAGATGAAATCAAGCACATGTTACAAATTTAAGATTTACATTACTGTCACGTAGTTTTATAATTAGTTTTGCATGCCCACGGGTGTGCGAAAATGAGGAGATGGGTTTTCTGTGTGCCCTTGGGCATGCAGAAGATTCATAACTCCCGTTATAAGGCCCCTTTTATTAGGGGTCTTTTTGTATTTAAAAACATTGATTACCATTTACGTAAATAAAGTAATTGTGGTATTGTATTTTCATGTTGATTATCGTAATATTCATGTGTTTAAAAATATACAAATAAAAAGGAGTTTATGCATATGAGTTTTATAATAATGATCATTGTAGGTGGCCTTATCGGCTGGATTGCAGGTGCTATCGTAGGTAAAGATATTCCAGGAGGTATCATTGGTAATATTGTTGCTGGTCTAATTGGTTCTGCGATTGGTAGTAGATTGCTTGGTACTTGGGGCCCAGTATGGGGCGGCGTACCAATTTTCCCTGCATTGATTGGCTCAATTGTATTTATATTTATCGCTTCACTTATTATTAGTGCGCTAAGAAAAAAATAATTAAGATAAATCGACTTACAAAAAGTTAGAAAAAATTTTTATTATAACGGGTAGAAATTATGATCTTTTTTGTGAAAATATTACGATAATCAACGACCATCTCTCAATGATAATATAAAGGTGGTTTAGTATGATAAATATTATTTCAGCTATTGGTTCTATTGGAACTTTTATAATGGCACTATTTTATTTTGTTTCAGTTTCAATACAACTGTACCAAATGAAAATAAGTTTTATTCCTGCGCTTGGATTTAATCAAATTTTACTTTCTTTAGATAAAGATAATCAATTACAAATGATTAATACAAGTTCTGATTCTGTTGAACACCAAGATTATTTGAAAATTTTTAATCTAGGTGGCGGAGCAGCAAAAGATATTAAGATTGAAATTATTCTTAATGAAGATAACGTAATTCAAAAGAAATATGTAAGTATATTACCAAGTAAAGAAGGTTATTTATTACCAATTAATAAAGATGTTTTTGATGAATTGCAAAGTACCATTCAAAATAATGGTTATGAATCTAATTTAAATATTAGAATTAATTATTATCATAACGTTAGTAGAAAAGTAAAAACAATCATGTTAAATGGTAAATTAGATAGATTTAATACGTATGATGAAAAAGAACTTTATGAATTACAATTTATTAATAAATAATACTATTTGTGCTTTGTGCATATATAAATATTTTTATGAAAAACACTCATTAGATAACTTTAGGGTTATGGTGAGTGTTTTTGTTATGTTTTATGACATAGATTTGCTGTAGATATACTTTGAATATACAATGAAATAGAGGTGAAACGATATGATACGACAAGCACGTCAATCAGATTTACAATCGATTTTAAGTATATATAATCATGCAATATTAAATACGACTGCAGTTTATACATATGAGCCAGTAACCATTGAAGAAAGAGAAACTTGGTTTCATACAAAATTAGAGCAAGCTGAACCCATTTTTGTATATTTAAAAGATGGCCAAGTTGTTGGATTTGCAACATATGGTGCGTTTAGAAATTGGCCAGCGTATCAATATACTGTAGAACATTCGATTTATGTTGACCCAGAAACTAGAAATGAAGGTGTAGCTTCACAACTTTTAGTTAAATTAATTGAAGAAATTAAAAACAGAAATTATAAGACAATTGTTGCAGGTATTGACGCATCAAATACTGCTAGCATTAAATTGCATGAAAAATATGGTTTTGAATTATGTGGAACTATAAAAAGTGTCGGTTATAAATTTGACAGATGGTTAGATTTAGCTTTTTATCAATTGATATTGAAATAATTATGTTTAAAGCCAACGATGCTATTTTAGAGCAAGTAAATAAAGTATTATAGAAATTGTGCCGGACATGATGTTAGATAAGTTATTTTAATCGTTTGGTAAGTCAGTGGAAACATTTTGCGATACGTATTAGCATCAATGCTAATTAGCTAAACAAATCATCAACGGTAGTATCGAGCATTGATGCCAGTTTAAATGCTAAAGATAATGATGGATCATATTTATTATTTTCAATCGCATTAATGGTTTGTCTAGAAACGCCAAGTGCTTGACTAAGTTTTAATTGGGAAATGGCCTTCTGCTTGCGATAATATTTGATTTTGTTTTTCATTTTATCTTCCCTTTTATGTATATTTACGTTTTACGTAAAAATAGTTCATAATCGTTAATATGAAAATAATGATAATGACGGATAGCTCTGGATAAGTTGAAAAAAAGCTGTGATTAAAGTCCCATACATTAATTATACGCAATATAAATGTTAAGAGTAGGGCGTGTATTGTCCAAACGCAAGTTCTAGCAAGTACTTCTGTGAATATTTTACTTTGCCTTTCGTCATATTGATTATTAGCTTGGTCAGATATCTCTGAAGGTAAAAATTTATGTGACAGTATCGTCCAGCTGACTGTAAATAATAAAACAACAATAAAAATGATGAATAATTTCATAATGATGCCTCCATGAGTAGAAAATTTTTCATTTTCAACATAAAAAAATATGTGCTTAAATGTCAAATGTTTTTGACATTTTTAAATAGAAAATAAAAGTGCTCGTTAGTTTAATAAGTAGAAAGGGTATGGATAAATAAATAATATGACCTTTTCATAAGAGATTTTTAGGTTTTTGTAGTGATACGGTTTGAAGATCTTATTCATATGACTTGGGGTGATTGTGATGGCTGTGTTTGCCTTGTTATTTCATTTAGTCTGTTTAATTATTGTTTTAATCGCAGGTTTTAAAGCATTAAAAGAGTTCAGAAAACCTATGAACCAACGTAATCAAAGAAAAATTGATTCCATTTTAGTACTTGTGTTAGTGGTGGCTTTGATTGCGATACTGTCTAGTGTTTTTACAGATATTTAATAAAATGTCGTTGCTCAAGTGAGCGACGGCTTTTAATTTTGTTTTAGAAACGGTAAATGTCGTTAATATGAAGTATAAAATAATATTTCATTTTGTAATTAATTCAATATTAATATAGAATGAATTAAAGAAGTTTTGTAAATGAAATTTTTTGCTACTTAATAGTAAACGGATTAATATTTTATTCAAGGAGATGTCGTTATGAAGTTTAGATTTAGTGTTTCATTGTTGTTGGTTTCAAGTTTATTATTGTCACAAACTGCAATGGCAGCACAAGAAAATAAAAGCACTCAGGATACAAAGAAAAATGATACACAAAATAAAGAAAATACGAGTAAAGCCATTGATTATGAAAAAGCTCAAAAAATGAGTCCGCAACAATTGAAAAATGCATTAACACCAGGAGATTTAAAGTTACATAATAAAGATGGTGAACGTCAAAATGCTGAAATGAGAAGTTTTTCAGCAAATCGAGCATATCAAGATGTAAATACATACATAGCAAATAATAATATAAAGCCAGCTAAAATTGTACAAGATTCTAGAATGAATAACTTACCAAAGTATAATTATAAATCTGGCAAATATATCGGTGTAGTAATTCATGAAACGGCCAATCCAAACAGTACAATTGATGGTGAGGTAAATTACATGTACAACAATTATAATAGTGCATTTGTACATGCGTATGCGGGTAGCGATAAAATTGTGCAGACTGCGCCAAGTCAATATTTAGCTTGGGGTGCAGGTGCTAACGCTAATCCATATTTTTATCAAATTGAATTAACAAGATCAAACACATTTGATGGTTTTGCAAGATCAGTTAATAACCAAGCATATTTAACCGCAAAAATGTTGAAAGCCAATGGGCTACAACCTTCGCTTGCTGACAATAATCAAGGGACAGGCACAATTATAAGTCACAATGCGGTAAGTCAATATTGGGGTGGTTCAGACCATTCAGATCCGATTGGCTATTTCGGACAATGGGGATATAATATGAACCAGTTTTACAGCTTAGTACAAAAACACTATAAATCTCTATCAGGTGGTAGTAGTGATGGAGCAATTACTGGTAGCACTTATAAAGTATCAAAAGGTGATACGCTGTATAGTATTTCGAGAAGAAGTGGCGTTTCAATAGATAATATTAAGAAATGGAATAAATTAACGAGTAACATACTTTCTGTAGGACAAGTACTAAAGTTAAAAAATCCTAACACACCAAGTGATTCTATTACTGGAGATTCACATAAAGTGGTTGAGGGAGACACACTTTATAATATTTCAAAACGAAGTAAAGTGAGTGTAGCAAACATAAAAAAATGGAACCATTTAAAGTCTGATAATATTAGTAAAGGACAAATTTTATATTTAGTTAAGACATATACGGTTAAAAAAGGTGATACTTTATACAGTGTTGCTAAAAATCAAGGTACTACTGTAGATAAAATTAAAAAGGATAACAAGTTGAGTTCTAATAGTTTGAAAGTAGGGCAAATTTTAAAAATAAAATAGAAGTATTGCATATAAACGAGCAAGTCTTAATGGACTATGCTCGTTTTTTAATACATTGAAAAATGATTTTTTAATATAATTGTGAACGTCATAGTTTCGTGTTACTTTAATAATATAAAATCATAGGTGGGTATAGATAATGAAAAAAATCAGTTTAATACTGTCATTGTTATTTTTATCAGTGATTTTGACAGCATGTGGTAACAACGAAAAAAATAGTGATGATGTTGAGCAAAGCAGTAATACAAACAAACAAGATGAAGACAATGATCAGCGTGAGGAACGACAATCTACAGAACAAAGTGAAGCAAAAAAGGATCAGTCGTTACCTCAAGATTCAACGGCTGAAAATGACAAGAATACAGATTCAAAAGCTAAAAAGAAAAACGATAATGTTTCAAAAAAGAAAAATGACGATAATAGTACAAGTTATTTAACAGGTTTAAGTGCTTCAGAGATCGAATACGCACGTGTTTGGCATCAACTAGGCATGATTAAAGATGTCAAAAATATTTATGTCAAAAAATATCCAAAAGGGTCGCCAGTAAATGAAAATGCGGAAAAAAGCGCAAAATATCCTGAGGATGTTGTTAAATTAGAAGCACCAATGAAAGTGGGTGGCTCAATAACATATAGTAGTAATGGGGATGGAACTATTAATATTTATAAAAAAATTCCTTACAGATGGGAGACAAGCACATCTTCGAACCCTGAGGATGTTTATCAAGACACTAAAAATGCAGTTGAGCAAGATGTAGAAACAGTTGAAGTTAATGCAACAGACAATGCACAAATCAAAAAGTTAGCCCAAAGAATACAATTGGTTAATGAATGATGCTTTGTGGTATAAAGTAAAGAACAATTTTGAAGTGATTTGATCATGGCATCAACAATTCTAACTATTTTATGATTTTGTATAGTGTGATACATTATATGTAATCGTAATTAGGAAATTGTTAGCATACGATATATAGTTCGTAACTTTAAATTTAGTTGAGGTGAGACGCATGTTAACTAAAGGTATTAAATATCCATATGTTAAATTCTTTTTTGATGTGATTGGTATTTTATGTGCGATAAGCGTATTAGCGATCATATTTGTTAATGGTTTTACCAACAGTCAATCTGGTAACTTTAGTTTAGGATTCGAAATAACTGGTACACATATGATAATGATGAATATTTTGGTATTGGTGACAATGATTTGTGCAATAACATCAACAATTTTAAGAAGAGTAAAATAGTGTGATGAGGGTTTGATTAGATTGTACTGAAACGAATATTTATGTGAAGTAGAAACAGACCAGAAATTAAAAACTAATTTCTGGTCTGTTTTCATTTTTTATAGATGCACATTTTCTTTAGCATAATAAAATTTTTGCTTTTTTTCAGTAATAAATAATTGGAGAAATGTAAGTATACCAATTTTACCTATTAACATTGTGAGTACAATGACTATTTTCGTTGGGCTATCATATAATGTCGTGAAATTCATCGATAGCCCAACAGTGCCGAAAGCGGAAATCACTTCAAATAATACTTTAGAATAAGGTATTGCCGAATTCAAATAACTTACAATAAATGAGATAAATATAACGAATGTCCCGGCAGAAAATGTAATGGCCACAGCAGTTTTTAATGTATGGTCATGTATAGATTTTTTGAAAATAGAAGGGTGTTGTTCGTTTTTTAATGTACTTTTTATAAATAATAACGTTAAGACTAAACTTGTTACTTTAATACCACCTGCAGCACTGATAGGGGCGCCACCAATAAACATTAAAAGCATTAATAATATTGAAGTAGGTGGTGTGATTTGTCCGATATCGACACTGTTAAAACCAGCAGTTCGTGTCGTAACAGACTGAAAGAATGAAGCGCCAAGTTTTTCTAAAAATGATAAATGCATCATAGAATGGTTATATTCTAAAAAGTAAAACACAACCGAACCAATAAATATGAGTATGACATATGTCGTTAATACTATTTTTGAGTGTACGGTTAATTTACTTAACTTTCTTGTTGTAGCGACGTCTAAAAAGACAAGCGGTCCAATACCGCCCATGATGATAAGAATTGGAACGATTATAGTTATTATAGGGTCATTAACAGTGCGCATCATATTATCACTAAATAATGAAAAACCAGCATTATTAAAAGCAGAAATTGAAGTAAACACACTTAAAAATAGCCCTTTACCAAAGCCATATTTTGGAATAAATGATAGTGCGATACATATTGCTCCAATGAATTCTGTAAGGATACTATAAACGACGAATTGAAGAATCAATTTGATGACGCCACCAGGTGTTTCAATGTTCCAGGTTGTCATAATCAAATAACGGTTTCTTAAACTGATTTTTCGATGCATCAGTATCAGCGTTAAAAGTGTTACCGTGACTATTCCTAACCCACCAATTTGAATAAGTAATAAAATAATAGTATCGCCTAACCAATTAAATTGACTAGATATATCTATAGTCGCTAGGCCAGTAACTGTAAATGCACTAGCAGAGATAAAAAATGCGTCTACAAAATCTAAAGGTTTTACACCTGTGACCGGTAGATATAATAATAAGGTGCCAACGATTGTGGTGAATAAAAACAACATTAAATACATATATAATGGTTTGTTTAATAGTCTCATTTTTAAAGTCCCTCGCATTTTAATAATGAGTATTTTATACTCATTATTAAAAAAAGCAAGTTAATTGATAGAAGTAAACTGAAAAAATTAATTTTTAAGTTTGTGAACGAATGCCTTTAGTGACGGCTTCAGCGAAATCATAAATTGAATTTCGGTATTTATTCGTGTTTTCTCTCGTCTTTCTGTTTAAATTGTCCTTTTTGAAAAATGATTTTCTAATAGATGTAGATATCTCCAGTTGAACTCCGGAACCTGAGTCATTTTCATTGATGAAATTTTTAGAAGAACGGCCATTAATATTATTTGGACTTTTTTCTACATTAAACCCTTCTTTTTCTAATTCTTTTTTTATGGATTGCGCCATTTTTTTATCCTGGCCGCCGATATAAACGATATCTTTATCACCTTGAAATCCGTGTATTGAGATAGATTCTTGAGAACGATTTGTCATTTCTTTCAATTTAGGATCGTCAAAATTGGTAGATGTAATATGCAATTGTTTGTTACTTGATTTTAGTAAGCCTTCAAAGCTATATAAATTAAAGTCTCCTTTTTTAGAAATGATTTTAGCTAATTCGGAGGTGCCCGGTTCTATACCGCCACCATGTATCGCAGTAATAAGTATATCTTTATTATTTGTTTTTTTAACATTTCTTTGCCAATCACGCTGTTTCACTGTATCTGATTTTAATTGAGCGAAATTTTGATATTTATCTTGATTGGGTGACTGGTTATTGTTCCATATGTATGTAAAGTATAGACTAACTAGTATGATGCCAACAATAACAAGCATAACTAAATAATATACGTAAGTGCTTAGAATATTTTTCATCGTTAACTCCTGATCAAAAGTATTTACTGACTAGTAAAGTATAACAAATTTATTAATGCTGCATAGATTATATGTTATTTACAATTATGTTAATAACATTGTAATGAAATTTACATATTAGGGTATGAAAGGTATAGAGTGAATTATTAAATTGAAAATGAAATAGCTTGGATATTTTAGAAAAAGTAATAACGACGGCATGGAGAATAAAACATGTACTGACCGAGCATTATGATAACCATGTTTATGAATTTATGATCAACGCTAACATGTGCGGTTAGTCTTTCCTGTTCGGTCAATCACGCTGAATGCCTTAATAAGACATAGTGATGTGTTTTTATGATTGAATGATTACAAAATATTTAATTTTAGAAGAAAGGTTGTGAATTTTTTGGATATAGTAACTAAAATGCAAGTCAATGTATCTAGTGATCAAGTGTTTGAAGCTTTTGTCAATCCAGATTATATAGGAGGATTTTGGTTTTCTTCAAGTTCTGAACGTTGGGAAGAGGGTAAAACAATTACCTTACGATATGAAGAGTATCATGCTGAAATCGATATTTTAATAGAAGATATGGTTGAAAATGAAATGATTCAATTTAAGTGGGGCGATAATCATGTAACAATACAATTCGATGGTGATGATAATCATACAATTGTAACTACTACAGAAAAAGATATAGAAGAAAATGATGTAGCACGCTTATTAGGCCAAAAAGAAGGCTGGGTATATATGCTTAGTTGTCTGAAATCATATTTAGAATATGGCAATAAAATAAGAGGTGCATTATTGTAACTATCCAACTAGGATTGAAAGCATGGCAATGTTTAACTTTGTTCACGCTTCCAATCCTTTTTATATATTTTTCAAATACCAAAACAAAAATTTTGCACGATATGGTTTAATATGTTTAAATGTAACTATAAAAGTTTCAATTAAAGATAAAAGGTGATTTCTTTGAATTTAGAATTCAATATAGCAGTACATTTACTGACTTTTTTGCTAAAACATGATGATGAGCGTTTTAGCAGCAATGAATTAGCGGAACGTATCTGTATTAATCCGGCTCAATTACGCAGGGTAACTCGTAAGTTAAATCAACATCATTATTTAGCTACTTCTAGAGGTAAATTTGGAGGGTATCAGGCTAATGATATGACAGCAAATGTTAACTTGTCTGAACTATTTGTGATGTTTAAAGAAGATCGCTCAGAAGGACGTTTATTTACTGGAGATGCTGGTAGTGACTGTGAAGTTTCAAGAGAAATTGGCAACACGATGTTTAAGTTTCATCAAAAAGAAGAAGAGCTATTAATTAATTATTATCAAAATGTAACGATTAAAGACGTTTTAAATGAAACGATTAAGGAGGATTATTATGAAAAAGTATGATTTATTAATAATTGGATTTGGTAAAGGTGGTAAAACTTTAGCAAAATTTGCGTCTGGCCAAGGAAAAAGTGTAGCTGTAGTTGAAAAATCGCAAAAGATGTATGGTGGTACATGTATTAATATAGGTTGTATTCCTTCAAAAACACTTGTGCATGAAGGTTTAGCACACGGTTCATTTGAACAAGCTTTTTCTAGAAAATCCGATGTAGTAAATGCACTAAACAGTAAGAATTATCATAATTTAGCAGATGATAATAATATCAACGTATTAGATTTTACTGCAGCATTTAAGTCTAATAATGAAGTAGAATTATTAGATGAAAATGGTGAAGTACAAGAAACACTTACTGCAGAAGATATCGTGATTAATACAGGTGCACAACCAATCATTCCATCCATCGAAGGTGTAGAAACATCAAAGCATTTATATGATTCTACTGGCATTATGGAATTGGCAACACAACCTCAACGTTTAGTTATTGTGGGTGGAGGCTATATTGCATTAGAATTTGCTTCTATGTTTGCGAATTTTGATACACAAGTAACTGTTTTAGAGAAACATGATGATATCATGCCTAAAGAAGATAAAGATATTGTTGCAGAAGTTAAAAAAGATCTTGAAAATAAAGGTGTTAATCTTGTATTAAATGCAGATACAGAGCGTTTTGAAGATAATGCATCTGGCACAACAGTACACACGACACAAGGAAGCTATGAAGCGGATGCGGTATTGTTAGCTACTGGTCGTAAACCAAATACAGACTTAGGTTTAGAAAATACAGATGTTGAAATTGGTGAACGTGGAGAAATCAAAGTAAACCAAAACTTACAAACAAACGTGCCAAATATTTATGCATTAGGTGATGTTAAAGGTGGCATGCAATTCACGTATATTTCATTAGATGACTTCAGAATTGTAAAAGATCAATTGTTTGGTGATGGCAAACGTACGACCGAAAATCGCGGTGCTGTGCCATACACTGTATTTATTGATCCACCATTATCACGTGTAGGTTTAACAGCAGAAGAAGCAAAAGCACAAGGTTATCAAATTTTAGAAAATGCAGTACCTGTAAACACAATTCCGCGTCATAAAATAAACAATGATACAAGAGGTTTGTTTAAAGCAGTCGTTAATAAAGAAACAAGTGAAATATTAGGTGCTACTTTATATGGCTTACAATCTGAGGAAATTATTAATTTAGTAAAATTAGCAATTGACCAACATTTATCTTATGAAGTATTAAAAGAAAATATTTATACACATCCTACAATGGTTGAATCATTTAATGATTTATTCAATATGTAAAGCAAATATTTTTAATAAATATTAAAAGTCTCTAATCAAAAAGAGCAGGGTTAAGTAATCTAGTGTAACTGGATTACGACCCCGCTCTTTTTTAATATGATGATTTATATAATTGATTTAATAATTTGACCTATGAGTCCGAAAATACCGATGATTAAACAGACCACACCAAAGCTGACTAAACTTTGTTTTTTGCCGACACCTTCTTTTTTAGGTGTACGGTTATTTATGATGAGCAACACAATACCAACGATAATGAGTAATATTGAAACAATCCACATTTTGCGTCCCTCCTTACTTGTATCGATAAAATAATAACGTCTTTACTATCTCTTTACCCTGTTAACTGTTTATATTAACGCCTTCTTTGTACATCATATGTGATGTATGACGTGACATTAAAAGATGATTTAAATATATTATAAATGATTATGTAATGTAAGGGTATAGAAAGCTATAAAATAGATTGATATACACAAATGATGAGGGTGTGATAGAGATGAAAATAGATTATACTTATGTATTTGACTCACATGATTTAGAAGATTTTATAAAAATATATCACTCGAATGGTTGGATGGGGCATAATAAGGAAAAAATTAAGACCATTTTTAATGCTAGCACACATATCGTGGTGGCAAAGCATAATGGTAGTGCTATAGGATTAGCGAGAGCCTTATCAGATGGTGTATTTAACGCAGCTATTTATGATGTTATCGTGGATCAGTCCTATCAAAATAAGGGTATAGGTTATGACATTGTATGTAGAATGATTAACCAATTGGGGCAGGTGTCTTGCGTGCATTTAATTTCAACGCATGGCGTCGAAGGATTATATCAAAAATTAGGTTTTCGAAAATTAAAAACAGGTATGGCCATTTATGCAAATCAAAAATTAAAAGATGAGTATACTGATTAATGTCTATCAGCTATACTCACCTTTTTGGTCGAGAATCTAGATTATAAAATATTGTGACTCACATCCTCATGTGAATAATTTTTCAATAGAGAACAACCCAGTGGATGATGACCATTGTCAACATAATGGTTGATTTCTTCTAGTACATCTAAAATTTCATACTCTGGTGTATTTACATCAAACGTATATTTGAATACTTGCTTCTTGTCAGATAATACAGTTGCAACGAGTTCATTATTTTGCATTTTGTAATTTAATAATTTCATAATAATCCCTCACTTTTATCAATCGTTTTAGTCCGTTTATCAAAATACTCAATTGAGAATAAGTTTCATTGACGACACCATTACATTATAATTATTATAATGTAATCCTTATTATACATTAAAATACATAAAATGTAGAGAGTTTTGACTTAAAAATTAATTTAAAACGCTTTCTTTATAAGAATTAATATAATTTATTATAAACTGAATCATCTTAACTTGAAGTTCGAAGTGTAATTTGATACGATTTCACTAATTGAATAAACCTTTCTAGGGTTCCACAACGATGGTGTTGGTTCGGTCCGAGAGAAAGGCACATATTAATATGTGACACGGAAGGATAAAAGCCTGGGAGATAGTATAGATGACTATCTCTCAGGCTTTTTTAATCTTAAAGGAGGATTTTGTTATGAATTGGTTAAAAATTGTGATTGCAGCACTCTTTGAAGTGGGATGGGTTATTGGCTTAACTCATGCTTCATCAGTATTTGAGTGGATATTGACAGTCATTGCTATATTTTTAAGTTTTTACTTACTTATAGATGCTTCAAAAGTATTACCGGTAGGGACATCTTATGCAGTCTTTGTAGGACTTGGTACAACTGGCGTTACACTAGCTGATTTTATATTCTTTGATCAACCATTTAAACCAGGAAAAATCATTTTAATAATGACATTGTTGCTTGGTGTAATTTGTTTGAAATTAGTGACGACAAATGAAGGGGGGCATTCATAATGGCTTGGATTTTACTGATTTGTGCAGGTATATTTGAAATGCTTGGTATTACATTTTTGAATGCTTATGTGCATAGTCGCAAATATAAATCGCTTGGTTGGATGATAACTTTCTTTGCAATTAGTTTTTTAACATTATCTATTGCTATGAAACAGTTGCCTATGAGCACTGCATATGCTGTATGGACTGGCATTGGTGCTGTTGGCGGAGCAGTTTTAGGTATGCTTTTTTACAAAGAGTCAACGGATATTAAACGAATTATTTGTATTCTAGTTATATTGGGTAGCACCATTGGTTTGAAATTATTAAGTTAAAATTAACTGAGTTATATCACATAAATTATTTTTCCATTTCACGGCTTTCAATGATTGACCATTGACCAAATTTTGGATTTCGTTCATATATTATTTGAACATCACCATAACAGAATCATAAAAGATTTGTTTCGCGTGTTGCGATACCGTGTGCATCTTGATAACATAATTAAGGTGGAGGTGCAGAAAATGGAAGGATTAGCCGCATTTATAACAATTACTTTAATGATTATTATCGTCCCAGGACCTGATTTTTTCGTCGTGATGAAAAATTCAATCACTTCTGGTAAAGGTAATGGTGCAATGGCAGCATTGGGTATAACGACAGGCCATGTTGTTTATTCTCTACTAGCGGTCTTTGGTATTATTTTTATTTTGGCAAATATGTATTACGTGTTTTTAGTGATTAAAATACTGGGTGCTTGTTACCTTATATATTTAGGTATCAAAAGTATTATTAGTGCACGTCAAAGTATGAATTTTTCAATCACACAAATGAAAGCACAACAAATCAGCTATTTAAGTTCATATAGGCAAGGTTTCTTTAGTACCATTTTAAATCCAAAAGCATTACTCTATTACATAAGTATCTTACCGCAATTTTTAAGTGCGGGCGAAGGCGTTACCACACAAATAGCGGTGTTATCCGCGATTGTAACGACAGTTATTTTATTATGGTTTATTTTCTGTGTATATATTTTTCAATACATTAAATTACTTTTTGCAAACAGAAAGATTAAAGCTATTTTTGACTATACGGTAGGTGCAGTGTTAATTGGTCTGTCGCTTAATTTATTATTTAGCAAAAGTAGTTAATCTAGATTTAACAAAAAAAGCAGCTTGAGGAAACAATATTTTCCCAAGCTGTTTTTTTAGTGTGTTTTTGTGTCTATCGAATATTCAAAAGTAAATGATTTATCTTAGGGGTTAAAATAAGCACTTTCAGAAATTATTACTTTGACGCCACGATAAATATTTTTAATTGTATACCAAATCGTGAATAAGATTAAAATAATTCCTAAAATTATCATTATGACCATAATTGTATGATGTTGTTGATTGACGATCATGCCACCTAAACTTGCAACGATAATAATAAATATCGGTCCTAAATATGTGATGACATGATAGAATAGCGATTTAGCAGCATGCGTGGATGCTGGTTTATCAGCAAAAATCCAAATGATGATAGGTAATATGATTGGAGCAAAAAATATGCTGAAATAACTTACAGAAGCTAAGACACGTCCACCTTGCGTATCTGAATTTAAAGGTTGTTCATTCATTTTTATCACCTCACATTTAAAGTAACAAAAATAAATATTTTATTATAGAAGTTATACTTCATCTAACAAAAATGTTACCTTATTTAAAAATACAAAGGAGTACAAACATATGAAACTATACTTAATTCGCCATGGTGAATCAAAATCCAATTACGATAAAAAAGAAGGAAATCACTATTTTTGTGGCCAATTAGACGTTCCATTAACTGAAAAAGGCGCTCGAGACGCGCAATTATTACAACATCATTTTAATCAAGTCAAAATTGATCATATTTATTTGTCTGATTTAACAAGAACGAGACAAACATATAATGCAATTTTTGATAAAGATATTCCAGCTAGTGTAACGACATTACTGAGAGAACGTTCTTTAGGTCAGTTTGAGGGTGAAAAAGTGAGTGAAATTGAACAAAATGCTCAATTTGAAACTTATTTTAATGGCGGTCCAAACAGTTCATTTAGGCACAGCTTTACTCAAAAAGCACCAGAAGGAGAAAGTTATGAAGATGTTTTAAAACGTGTAGAAACTTTCTTTAAACAAGAGCTAGATACATCTTTAGATACAGTTGTAATCATTGCTCATCAAGTTGTAATTAGATGTTGTTTCGTATACTTAGGTTATGAAAATAAAGCATCTGTGATAGATAAGCAAATTGATAATTGTGTACCTTATGAAATTGAGCTTTAGCTTTGATAAAATGACGTATTAAAAAACCTGAACTGTTTATTTGCTCAGTTCAGGTTAATATCTTTTTGCTGCTGTTAAGCTATCGTGAAATCCTTGGAATATAGTGTTGATATTGTCTAAGAAACTACCAACAATAACTGCGAGTATGACGTAAGTAATGCTTAAAGCAATAGATTTATATGAAATTACGCCATAAGTTTCTTTTTTCTCAAAGAGATTAAAAGCTATGAAGACAGCAGCCATGGCACCTAGTAAAATCGTAATTACCATAGTGCAACCTCCCTATAAAGTTTTCGGCTGTGCTCCTACGTTTACTGTGTTCAATCTTATAACATAGGATAACAAATACATCTCCGAGAAAAAAAGTCATTTTATATTAAAAAACCTTACAATCATGTAAGGTTTTTTACAAATATAAGTCAAGATGAATCATTTAACTTTAAGTAAGCGCTTAAAAGGCTTTATAATGCTGGGAATTGGTATTGTCATCATTTTGTAATGCATAGCACTTTATTTGATATCAATAAAAATGAATTTGATAGTTATTCAAAGAATGTTCACAAATTCAAGTAGTTGAATAACCATGAATGATACATTATTTATCTATTGCATCACTTTTAATACCTTTATCTTTAAGGAACTTTTTGATTTTTTCTTGTTGTTTACCGTTTACATTTCCTGCATGTTCTGCTGATACGTCTACAACGTTTAGCGTGTTTTGCGGTTGATAATTTACTTCTTCGATTTGTTTATCAGCATCTTTAATCGTGGTGTTTAACGCAGTGAAATAGTTAATGATTCGATCCACGTCATCTTTATAACCTTTAGGCAGATGATTGTCCTTGACAAAGTTTTTAAATCGCACATCGTTTTTAATCGCATTGTGTGATAAATCAGATAATCTTTTGGCTTGTGCGTCTGTGATTTTAGTATCCGTACCGGTTTGCTTATCTAATTTATACTGTATTAGATATTTATTGTCGAGAATATCTGCATTAACATCTAGATATTTTTTTATCGCTTTGTTCATTTCATCTTCGCTTATATTTTCGCCTTTTTTATGAGAAGCAAAGATATTACTTTCTGTAACTTTTTTGACATTTGAAGGGGCATGTCTTTCACTGTGTTGTTTATCATCATTTGAATTTTCATTAGCACATGCTGTGAGTATGACAGTTAGCATGAGAACGAATGTTATAAGTATACTTTTTTTCATAAAACGTATTGCTCCTTTAAAAATAGTCCAATTTATATTAATTGATGTGCTTTTGAAATTATAACCTAAGACTATCATTTCAAGCTATTGATTGATATAGATGTCGTAAACTTAAACGCACAATCTTTTGAACAAAGTTTGAAACTTTGAGCGAAAACGTTTCATATTTGTGTAACAAGATTCGACTGCTTTTCCTTAGAAATGAAAACAACAAAAAAAGGAGAACCAAATTTGGTTCTCCTTTATCATCTATTTGAATAGGGAAGTGATTAGTGTCGAATGATATAATCAAATGCATTTAATGCAGCATTTGCACCAGCGCCCATTGAAATAATGATTTGTTTATTACGATCGTCTGTAACATCGCCTGCAGCAAATATACCTGGGATGCTTGTAGCGTTTGTACGATCAATGATTATTTCATTTGCTTGGTTTAACTCAACATAGTTATCTAACCATTCTGTATTTGGAAGTAATCCGATTTGTACGAATATACCTTCCAATTCTATAGTGTGGTCTTCACCAGTTGATTTGTCTTGATATTTAAGACCCGTCACTGAAGCTTCACCTAAAACTTCAGTTGTTTGTGCGTTCTTGATAATTGTAACGTTTGGTAAAGAGCTTAAACGTTCTTGTAATACGTCGTCTGCTTTAAGGGTAGCGTTACGCTCAAGTAGTGTAACATGTTCTACAATACCTGCTAAGTCTATTGCAGCTTCTACACCTGAGTTACCGCCACCAACAACAGCAACGTTTTTATTTTCAAATAGAGGTCCGTCACAGTGCGGGCAGAATGCCACCCCTTTATTGATAAGGGCTTCTTCACCAGGTACTTCTAGCTTACGCCAACGTGCACCTGTAGCAATAATCACGGTTTTACTTTGTAATTTAGCGTCATTATCTAAAGTGACAATAATACCATTGTCTGTTTTTTC
The DNA here is from genome assembly GCF_016743055.1 of Staphylococcus sp. 11-B-312. Classification (NCBI taxonomy): domain Bacteria; kingdom Bacillati; phylum Bacillota; class Bacilli; order Caryophanales; family Staphylococcaceae; genus Staphylococcus; species Staphylococcus sp. 11-B-312. The sequence continues at coordinate 2,595,727 of NZ_CP068241.1, read as the reverse complement.
AATATCACTTGCTCTGACACCTGTCATGGTATCTACATTATATTGCTTTACATGATCTTCAAGTGCAGAGGAGAACTTAGGACCATCCGTTTCTTTAACTGTAATAAAGTTTTCAATTGTTGCAGTATCGTTGACTTGACCACCAATGCGATCTGCAACAATACCAGTGCGTAATCCTTTACGTGCAGTATAGATAGCGGCACTACCACTTGCGGGTCCACCACCAACGATTAACACGTCGTAAGGATCTTTATCATTGAATTCCGAAGGGTCTGCTTTACTACCTAGTTCAGATAATATATCTTGTACAGTCATGCGTCCATTGCCAAATTCTTCACCATCTAAATAGATAGCTGGCACTGCCATAATATCTTCAGATTCCTCTCTGAAAATAGCACCGTCAATCATTGTATGAGTGATATTTGGATTTAATAAACTCATTAAGTTCAATGCTTGAACGACATCCGGGCATTTTTGACACGTTAAACTGATATAAGTTTCAAAATTGAGTGGGCGATCTAAAGCTTTAATTTGATCTATGACAGATTGCTCTTCTTTAGGTGCGCGACCACTGACTTGTAATAAAGCTAATACAAGTGAATTAAATTCGTGACCCATAGGTAAACCAGCAAATGTAATCCCTGTGTCTGCGTCAGGTTTATCTACTGTAAAGCTTGGTGTACGTTTTAGGTCTTTCTCTTCAATTGTGATATGAGATGATGCTGCTGCAACTTCGTCTAGCAACTCTTTTAGTTCTTTCGATTTATCATCTGAACCAAGACTTGCGCGTAGTACAACATCACCTTCCATTAATTGAAGTAATTGTTGTAATTGTGATTTTAGCTGATCATTAAGCATTCAAATCAATGCCTCCTTAGATTTTACCTACTAAGTCAAGACCAGGTTGTAATGTTTCTGAACCTTCTTCCCATTTAGCTGGGCAAACTTCACCTGGGTGTTGACGTACATATTGTGCTGCTTTAATTTTGTGTACTAATGTACTTGCATCACGGCCAATACCGTCCGCATTAATTTCAGCTGCTTGAACAACACCATCAGGATCAACGATAAATGTACCACGTTGAGCTAGGCCCACCTCTTCATCTAATACATCAAAATTACGAGTGATTGTTTGTGAAGGATCGCCAATCATTGTATATTGAATTTTATTAATTGCTTCAGAATGATCATGCCAAGCTTTGTGTACAAAGTGTGTATCCGTTGAAACTGAATATACGTTTACACCTAATTCTTGTAATTTATCATACTGATTTTGTAAATCTTCTAATTCAGTAGGACATACGAATGAGAAGTCTGCTGGGTAGAAGCAAACTACACTCCAAGAACCTTTTAAGTTTTCATCAGAAACTTCGAAAAACTCATCTTTCTTTGGATCATAAGCATTAGCTGTAAATGGTAAAATTTCCTTGTTGATTAAAGACATGTAAAACATCCTCCTATTTAATAACTTAGTGTTAATTTAAATATTATTAATCAGATTATCATAATTTCTTAATTATAATAATTCTAATCTTTCAATTACTATTATTGCATGTAGCTATTGTTTCGTCAACATTAGTACCTTTAAAGCACAATAGATTTAAATCGTGCTCGCTATTTGTGTTAGAAGACAATAAAACTAGTTAAGCTACATAAGAAAATGAAAGCATATACATTATTTGTATTTTCTTTCACACTATATAAATAGCCTTCCTATTCTCAACTAAACATAAGAATTGAGAAGGAAGGCATTGAAAGTTTGATATGATAGGCTTATGAAAAATTATCACAAATTTGTGAACTTATTTACCGCTTTTGGAACTTGTAATGATAAGTAAATATTAAAGAAAGTAAATTGATTTATTGGAAAACATTAGCGCCGCATTTTGATATTTGCTAAATTGTTCCATGTTAACAATAGGTGTATATAAAATGATTGAATCACATAAAGAGATTATTTTAGGTTGTGGAATTTAGGAGAATTTAAAAAGTGAATTGTTTATGCTACTCAAAACTTAAGAATAGAAGCATAACAAATAATTTATTAGCTACATTTCTATTCCTAAGTTTTTAAAATAGCTTATGAGTTGTTCATTGAAAAAAGTGAAATAATCATATTAATAAACAATTTTACAGTCAAACAAACGACTGTACCATCCACCAAATAATAAACGCTACAGGGAAGAATAACCACCAAAAGTTAGATAGAAATTCCCAAACATTCATAGGACGATCTTTCTGATTAGAAACTGGTTGTTGATAGGTTTCAATAATTGTCTTTTTTAATGCTTTATCTCCTTTAATGAGTTCATCTAATGAGACGTCGAATAGGTCGCTCATTTTTATTAACATATCAATACTAGGATAGACTTTGTTCAGTTCCCATTTTGAAATACTTTGACGTGAAATATTTAATATTTCAGCAAGTTCGTCTTGCGACCAATTTTTGAGTTCGCGTTGTTCTTTGATACGTGGTCCAATTTCCATAGTTATCACTCCTTTTATTTGAAATTAACGGTATCACCATGTAATGTCACGCACTTAATCGTTTACTCGTGTGCAACTCGAGGTTGCAAACACCTATTTGAAGGTGTTTTTGAAATAAATATAGCATGAAATCAGATCAATTTGATGTAAATTGAATCTTTAAATGTTTAGTAAGTATTTACCCATATTCACATAAAAAAGACGAGATAGAAATTAAATTACAATGAAAAATTTCTATCTCGTCTGCTTGTATCATTAAATATATCGTTGTAGGGATATATTATTTTAATTTTATATGCTTATCTGTCCCAATATCTTGCGCGTTCAAATGCTTGAATAATCGTTTGAGCATCATCTGAAATATATACACCGGGTGCGTTCAAGTCTAGTTTTGCATTTGATAATTTTTCTGATGCGGCTTGATTAACAACTAGCGGTTTGTTGTGTTTGTATGTGAGTTCTGCAAATGCCTCTGCATCCGGTGATAATTCTGCACCATCTGAAATTACAAACACACTATCAAATAATGTAGGGTGTGCAGTATCATACGTTTCAGTTATGCCGAAATCTTTAGTGATATCTTTAGGTTGTTTGCCTACAAAAGCATAGTTGAGTTTGTTGTCGGCAAATGTTTTGGCATATGCTTTTAATGTTTTCTCATTTATCTCACCGTTCACAAGTACTGCTACAGAATGTCCAGGTAATGGTATATCGAATTTTTCCATTGTTAACTTACTATCTTTGGCATCAGTTTGTACTTCTTCATTTTCTTCTGGCACTTCAACACCTACGTTTGCTGCGACGCGCTCTGCCAATGCGCGATCAACTTTGTTTAGTTGATTCACTGCATTTTGTTTAACCATAGCTGATTTACATTTACCAATTTCAAATGAAAATCCATCTACGGTATGGTCGAACTCAGGCTTTGTTAAACTATTCAAATAAAGTTTAGCTTGGCTGTAATAATCTTTAAAGCTTTCACTACGTTTTTGTATTTTACGTCCTTCAACTTTTTCTTGATAATGTTCGTAGCCGCCTTCTTCTTTAGGTGTTGTGTGGGGATCGTTGTTGTTTAATGCATTGTTGTGATATGCCGTTTGTCCTTTATGGACATTCATTTGATGCATAGCATCTCTTTGGTTATTGTGTACTTCATTAACTGGTCGATTAATTGGTATTTGATTAAAGTTTGGTCCACCTAATCTTGATATTTGAGTATCCGTATATGAGAATAAACGTCCTTGTAATAGAGGATCGTTAGAGAAATCAATGCCAGGCACGATATGACCAGGATGGAACGCTGCTTGTTCCGTTTCATCAAAAACATTAGATACGTTTTGATTTAACGTCATTTTACCAACAATTTCAACTGGAACTTCATCTTCTGGCCATATTTTTGTTGGATCTAAAATATCAAAATCAAAATCAAATTCTTGTTCTGGTCGAATCACTTGAAGGCCTAATTCCCACTCAGGGTAGTCTCCTTTTTCAATTGCTTCATATAAATCTTTGCGATGGAAGTCAATATCTTTACCGGATAAGATTTGTGCCTCATCCCATACCAATGATTCTAAACCGTGAACTGGCTTCCAATGAAATTTTACGAAATAGGATTGACCATCACGATTAACCAAGCGGAAGGTATGGATGCCGAATCCTTCAATCTGTCTAAAGTTTTTAGGGATACCTCTGTCACTCATAGCCCAAACCGTTGTGTGCGTTGATTCTGGGTTTTGTGCGAAAAAGTCCCAGAATGTATCGTGAGCAGTCCCACCTTGAGGCATTTCATTGTGTGGTTCAGGTTTAACAGCGTGAATTAAATCTGGAAATTTAATAGCGTCCTGTATAAAGAAAACAGGTATATCGTTACCTACTAAATCAAAAATACCTTCATCTGTATAGAATTTTGTAGCAAAACCACGCACGTCTCTTACTGTATCTGGAGAACCTTTTGATCCCTGGACAGTTGAAAATCTGACAAACACTGGGGTAGTCTTTTCAGGATGTGTTAAAAAGTCTGCAGAAGTGTATTCAGATAAATCTTTGTAAACTTGAAATTCACCGTGAGCGCCAAAACCGCGAGCATGTACGATTCTTTCAGGAATTCGCTCGTGGTCAAAGTGCATAATTTTCTCTCTAAAATGGAAATCTTCTAATAAACTAGGACCACGTTCACCAACGGTTAATGTGTTTTCATCTTCACTTACTTTAACGCCATTATTCGTCGTCATTGCTTTATCGTCATTGTTTTTTTCTACTTTTTTTAATTGTTCCTGTTTTTTGTTACTCAAATGAATTACCCCCTTGTTATTATTGTTTCACATTTATGTTTTGGAAAACATTTCAATTTTGAATATTATTATTTTTAAAACAGGAGATATTACAAAAGGAAAATATACTTGTGGTTATATAGCAATATATGAAAAAATTTAAGAAGTATTTTTGTGTCCATTTCTGACATATATAATGTGCCAAGATGATTTATTTAATTGAAGCACACAAGCATCACATTCGTGTTTTATTTTGTTTATATATTTTAGGAATATTCAACATTTAAATAGGATGATAACATTTAATAAGAGTGAAAAAAGGGTAAACAAATAACAAGCAATTCACTGTGAGCTTTGTTAACATCTAAATACTATAAACACATACACAAAAGAGGAGCGGATAATACATGTCTGATTATGTATACAACTTATTGAAAAAACACCATTCAGTCAGAAACTTTAAGCAAGAGCCTATTCCAGAGGAGCATATTAAAAAATTAATTGAAGCGGGTCAAAGCGCTTCAACGTCAAGCTATTTACAGGCTTATTCAATTATTGGTATAGATGATCCTGAAGTTAAAGAAGACTTGAAAGAAGTGTCAGGTCAACCTTATGTAGTAGAAAACGGTTATTTATTTGTCTTTGTTATGGATTATTACAGACATGCAATCGTTAATGAAAATACTAAAAAAGATATGGCAACATCATTTGAATCAGCAGAAGGTTTGTTGGTCGGTACGATAGATGCGACATTAGTTGCACAAAATATTGCTGCTGCAGCTGAGGTCATGGGTTATGGCATGGTTTATTTAGGGTCATTGAGAAACGATGTTGAACGTGTGCGTGAAATTTTAGACTTACCTAAGCATACTTTCCCATTATTTGGTATGGCATTAGGCTTACCAGCAGATGACGAAAATGGAGATCCTAAACCACGTTTACCACTTGAAAATATCTTCCATCACAATAAATATGACAGTGATAAAGAAACGCAACGTAAAACATTAGCAGATTACGATGAAACTGTAAGTAAATATTATGAATCCCGTACAAATGGTGAACGTACTGAAACGTGGTCAGAACAAATTTCTAATTTTATGAGTGCTAAGCAGAGACTAGATATGTTAGAACAATTGAATAAATCAGGTTTTATTAAAAAATAATTCACTGACAACTTCTGTTGCGTGTCACTTATGATGAAAAGGTCATATCATAGAAAGGGGTTGGTTATGTTGAGCATGTTTGACAAATTTTTTGGTAAGAAAACGCATGGAAATCATAAAGCTAAAGAGCAATATATTTATTCTTCTAGCAGTAAACTAACCCCTCAAGAAGCCCAAGCCTATTGGGTGAAATTGGCCCAAAAGTTAGTTGTTGGAGCTATTAATTCCGTTGATCACACAGCAGAACGTATATTTATTCTTATTTCATTTAACGAAAACGATTCTACGATAGATATATTCTTTCAAATGGATGGCCAGTTAAGAATGTGGAATGATTTAGATAATCAAACCCATAAAAGAACCATATCAAATAGTTTAATTTCACAAGCACCTAATCTCGTGAAGCATGTGAACTGCTTATATGATAGTGTTAATTTAACTCGGCTCGCATATTCACAGATTCAATATGAATTTGAAAGTAAGGCGTGGTATTTACATGATATTAGCGAAGATAGTGCTGAAGCGCATTTAGACAAAAATCCTGCATTTTTAAAATGGTTTGATGATGTTTCGAATACAATTGATAACATTCCGTTAGATAGTAAACAAAAAATTACTTGGGGTCCATTTAAACCAAGATAATAAATATTTAAAAGTGAGGATCAATTTTCTGTTAACAAAATAGAAGCAAAGACAGTCAGTGTTAAGGAAAACAATCAAAATGAAAAGTTTAAAATTAAATCGACTGTTTCATTAAATTTAACTGTCCATATGTTAAGTACTTGTAAAATAAATACTTTGGTCTAAAAAAGAACCGTCAATTTCTATTGCAATAATAATAGAAATTGACGGTTTTTGTTTTATGTCATTTAGGAGTTCGTTACACAATGATAGTGCTTAGTTACGATATTAGTACCAATTCAGTCATTTGTTCAAATTATTGCAGCTATTGAACGGTTATTTTAGTGAAAACTTATTATCTTTCTCAAATTCATTAACTTAATATAACAAACAATATAACAAATGGATTATTATATTATATAAAATTCATTATTTTGTGAATTTATTCACAAATATTTCATAAAAGTCTGTTTTTTGCCATTGTAAGTGTTTTCACAAAGTTTTATGATGTGGTTGGAAATAAAAAATGATAGATATCAATGAAAAATAGAAAGAGGTTTGAGGAAATGGATATTATTTTAGGTGTAGGAACGCTACTCATTGTATTGTTAGCTATGACGTTATTTTTAAATTTTGCACCTTATGGTAAGAAAGGGCTACAAGCATTGTCGGGTGCTGCCTGTGCAACATTCTTACCACAAGCATTTTTAAGTTATGCCATTGGTGGCGTCTTTGACATTAAGTTTTTGCAGGAAATTGGTGACTTAGCCGGTAGTTTAAGTGGTGTAGCAGTCGGTTTTCTTACTTGTTTAAAATTAGGTGTCTCGCCAGTTTTTGCTGTAATCGTTGGTTTAGTACTTCACGATTTTAAATTATTACCCGCTTTTTTAGCTGCTTATTTGGTTTCATTTGCTATTAAATTTTTAGAAAAAAAAGTCCCAGAGGGCTTAGATTTAATAACTGTAATTTTATTTGCTCCTGCTGTTTCTTTCCTTCTTGCAAGTATTATGAGCCCAGGTGTTATCGCTTTATTAAAACAAATTGGTAGTGCCGTGACAGCTGTTGGTGACAACAATCCTTATGTATTAGCAATTATTTTAGGTCTTATTATTCCTGTTACAGGTATGACACCACTTAGTTCCATGGTATTAACAAGCTTATTAGGACTAACTGGTTTGCCTATGGCGATTGGTGCACTGACATGTACAGGTAGCTCATTTGTCAATTTCATTATGTTTAAACAATTAAAAATAGGTAACGCTTCCAAAGCTTTCGCTGTTGCAGTTGAACCATTAACCCAAATAGATATTATTGCGAAGTATCCTTTGCAACTCTATGGTACTAATGCACTTATTGGTGTTGTAAACGCATGTATCGTCACATTTAGTGGATTAGTAATCAATGTGACAGGTATGGCGACGCCAATTGCCGGTGCTATTGTATTGTTTGGATTTAATGACCCGATTAAATCTGTGATTACGATTATTACGGTATCAATTACTAGTATTTTATTAAGTCTAGTTATAGGAAAAATGATTAATAAATTTAATATGACTAGCTTGAATTTCAATCTACCTAGAATGAAAAAACAGACCAATTAAGGAGAGAGAAGAATGGCAAGAAAACAAGATTATCAAAGTGCTTTTGATGTTATTGGTCCTATTATGATGGGCCCATCTAGTTCTCACACTGCAGGTGCAGTGAAAATAGGCAATGCTGCGCGAACAGTATTACAGTCTGAACCTCAAAAGATTGTGATTCATTATTATGAATCATTTGCCTCCACGCACAAGGGTCACGGAACAGATTTAGCAATTATTGGTGGGTCAATGGGTTTCAGCACATTTGATGAGCGAATTAAAGACGCTATCACATTTGCGGAAGCACAAAATATTGATATAGAAATTATAGAAGAAACAAGTGCTAGCTTGGGTGAACATCCGAACTGCGCATTAATTAAATTAGATGGTAATGGAAGACATGTAGAAATTAATGGTATTTCAATTGGTGGAGGTACAATTAAAATTAAAAGTATCCACGTGGATGGGCTTTGTATCCTCATGCATCATGCATTGCCTATTTTGGTTGTAGATGGAGAAGCTAATATTTCTTTAATTAACCATTTGATTAATGACTTGATTGAGTATGAAGTAGATATTAATGAAGAAATTAAAACAATTAATAATGACAAATGTTTATTGGCATTACATCTAAATAAAGCTTTAGATGTAGATAGTTTAAGTAAATTACGTGAGAAATATAAAGAATTAAATTTTTCATATATTTGTTAGAGGAGTGGCAATATGTATCATTCAATGCGAGAAATTATAGATTATGCAGTGGCACAGAACACAACATTTGCTGAAATGATGATTCATGAGGAGATGGAATTAAAAGGGATTTCAAGGGATGAAGTTCGTGCATTAATGAAACAAAATCTTGATGTTATGAGAGAAGCGTTAGAAAAGGGACTTTCTGGAGATGGTGTGAAAAGTGTAACAGGTTATACTGGACATGATGCAGTGAAACTAGATCGATATAATGAAGATTACCATGCTTTATCTGGACATGATATGGTAGAAGCTTTAAAAGGTGCAATATCGACAAATGAAGTGAATGCTGCGATGGGTATCATTTGTGCAACACCAACTGCTGGGTCATCAGGTACAATACCAGGCATATTATTCAAGTTAGAAAAAACACACGGTTTAACAGAAGCGCAGATGATTGATTTTTTATTTGCTGCAGCACTATGTGGCAAAATTATCGCAAACAATGCAAGTGTGGCAGGTGCTATTGGTGGATGTCAGGCAGAGGTGGGATCAGCCTCAGCAATTGCAGCAGCTGCAGCAGTTGAGATATTTGGTGGAACACCTGAAGAAAGTGGTCATGCGATGGCATTAGCTATCAGTAATTTATTAGGGTTAGTTTGTGACCCTGTGGCAGGGTTAGTTGAAATACCTTGTGTTATGCGTAATGCTATTGGTTCAGGCAATGGTTTAATCTCAGCTGATTTAGCATTAGCTGGAATAAAAAGTAGAATTCCAGTAGACGAAGTGATAGAGGCGATGGATAGAGTAGGACGCAACTTGCCGGCATCGTTGAGAGAAACTGGACTGGGAGGTCTAGCTGGAACGCCAACTGGAGAAGCAATAAAGAAAAAAATATTTGGACAAACAAGTGTTGAATCTTAAAAAGTAAAGATATATCTATTGAAGGTATTGAAAAATTAAATTGAAAAAATGCATGTTTCCCACTAAACTAAATTAAAAGAGGTGGGAGACATGTTACTGAAGTTAGGGATTATTTTTATTGTGTTTGTTATAAATAGTATCGTGACGTATTATTTAACTACGAACGGTACATGGGTCAACCTATTGTTGAAATCATTATCGCTAAGTTTGATTATTGTCTTTATTTATAATTACGTAAAACTGATGATAACAATAAAACGACAAAAATAGTAATATGATTAAAATTGAATTGATAATATAGTAAAAGTATAGAAATGAAAAAGGTTGGAACGACTAGCGTTCCAACCTTTAATTATATTTATAAAAATATCTGAAGTTCATAGTGAGTGATGTCTTTTATTATGAACTTGTGATTTCCCCGTATTCTTTCGAATGATAAGTGTCAGTATCTAAGTTGTTTGTCAATTTAGCTGTACCTGTACCAGCAAGCATAGAGTCGTTAACGTTTAATGCAGTACGACCCATATCGATAAGTGGTTCTACTGAAATCAGTACACCCGCCAATGCAACAGGTAAATTTAATGTAGATAATACAATGATAGATGCGAATGTTGCGCCACCACCGACACCTGCTACACCAAATGAACTAATCACAACAATGCCTATGACAGATAAGATAAATTGTAAATTAACTTCGACACCAGCTGCCGGTGCTACCATGATTGCTAACATTGCTGGATAAATGCCGGCACAGCCGTTTTGACCAATAGAAAGACCAAATGAAGCTGAGAAGTTTGCAATACCATCTGGCACTCCTAAACGATTTTTTTGAGTTTGAACATTGAGTGGTAAAGCACCAGCACTTGAACGAGAAGTAAATGCAAATAGCAATACTTCAGACGTTTTCTTAACAAATGTAACAGGGTTCAGTCCCATACCAGTTACAATGAGTAAGTGAATGATATACATTACAATTAATGCCGCGTAAGATGCGATTACAAATTTTCCTAATGTCCATATTGCACCAAAATCACTTGTAGCGATTGTATTCGCCATGATAGCTAAAATACCGTATGGAGTTAGACGTAATACAAACGTTACAATTGCCATTACGATATTATAAACGGCATCGATACCACGTTTAAGTAAGTGACCACTTTCAGGTTGTTTACGCATTACACGTAAGAAGGCAAAGCCAACAAATGCAGCGAAGATCACTACAGCGATCGTTGATGTTGTACGCTGACCAGTGAAATCTAAGAATGGGTTACTTGGTAATAATTCTAAGATTTGTTGTGGTAGCGTGTTAGCTGTCATATCCTTAGCTTGACTTGCGATTTCACTGCCTCTTGAGCTTTCGGCACTACCTAAATCAATCGTAGATGCGTCTAAGCCAAAGACAAGTGCTGAGATAATACCGATAATTGCCGCAATTGCTACAGTCCCAATTAAGAAAATGAAGATATAGATGCCAATTTTAGCAAATTTTTCTCCAATATTAATTTTAGTAAATGCGGAAACGATTGAAATAAATATTAAAGGTATAACAATCATTTGTAAGAATGAAATATAGCCATCTCCAACTATACTAAACCAATCTGTGGTTTGTTTAGTGACCTTTGAATCCACACCGTAAATTAAATGAATAGCAATCCCAAAGACAATCCCGATGCCTAAAGCTGTAAAGACACGTTTAGGAAACGAAACATGTCTTCTTGCCATTACATATAATCCGATAAGGAAGGCCGCAAAAATAATGATGTTTAAAATTGTTAATAACATAAAAACAAGACCTACACTTTCTTTTATTTAATTTATTTTGTTAAATCCGATACGCATACTAAGGATAGTAGCAAAACGAATAATATTCAAGTCAATTACTCAAAAAAATTATAAAATTTATATGACTTTATTTTTGAAGCAGAATCGGAAGGGCTATAAATCTAGGTAGAATATGGTGTCAAGGCGTTTGTGGCTAAATCAGATAGAAATTCAATTAGGATGAAATTAAGGAAAATTTTTGATTTAGAAAAGCTGGTAGATATTTTAATACGAATTTCGATTCGAGTAATATTATAGTTTAAAGTGACCTTAGTAAAGTCAAAATAGCGCTGTAATTTTTGAATAATAGCTATATCACAAACTGTGAAATTTTATGCAAAACAAAAAACGTCAATTTCTATACGATTTCAATAGAAATTGACGTTTTTTTAACCAAAGACTTTTTGGCTTTGGTATCATCTTTAACTTATAAATTAAAGAGGCGTGCGAAAAATCCTTTACGTTCTTCTTTGCGCTCTTCTTTAGCAAGTGGTGAAGCGTATGACGTTGTTTCTTGAGACGTGTTTGCTTGTTGTGCGTCTGACTCATTTGTAGTAGACGAAGCTGATGCGGTTTCTTTGTTATGATCTGTTTGTTGTTCAGCTTCAGACGTTTCTTTATGTGTATCTTGTTCAATTTGGTCATCTGTTTTATCGGCTGAATTTACTTCGGCAGCTTGCTTTTTAGTTTCTGAATTTGCTGATTGTGTCGAAGGTTGTTCGCTAATTTGTGTGATTTCTTCATCGGCAGTTTGTGTTGATACATTTTCAGAAACTGTATTTGTATGAGCATCTGCTGTGTCAGTCGCTTTTTCAGGTGTTGCTTTCGTATTTGCTTGCTCAGTTGTATTTTCAGTGAATGCATTCGCTTCATTATTAATTGAACTTTGATTTGTATGCACGCGTTCAGATTCGACATTAGACTTCACAAGTTCTGTTTGTTCTTTTTGGGAATCCTGAATGACACTTTGTGTAGATTTAATTTCATCTGTAGATGATTGAATTGCTTTCAGTGATTCTGTATTTTCTTCTAGTTTAGATGTAATTTGATCTTGCATTTTATGCAATTCTTGCTGTTGTTGGTGCACTTGATTAATCATTTGTCCGAGCATTTGGCGTTCGTCACGCATATTTTGAATTTCGGTACGTAAATCTTCTACGAGTAAAGACACATTTTGATCTGAAGGTAGGTTGTTGTCATCCTCTTTGACTAATACCTGTAGAAAATCTTTTTCCTTTTCAAGTTCTTCGAAGGCTAAATCATAGCTATTTGTCTGCTTCACTTTTTCAGCAATATCTTGGAAGAGTTCAATATCCTCTTCTTGGAAATCTGTGGCTTCGCGGCCACGGTATTCGGTTTTACTAAGTTGATAACCGCGTTCTTCTAAATGTTGAACGATTTTACGGACTTGCTTTTCACTTAGTTCAACACGTTGTGCAAATTCTTTAGTTAACATAGAAATGAGTCCTTTCATAAGTGATTTTATGTATACGGACGTTTGTCTTCGGTTAGTGAAACGTCAGTCTTACCTCTATGTTAGTCTAAACTGTTTTAACAGTGATTTCAAGTGGTGTACACTATGATTTACGTAAATCCATTTCTTCTAATAATGGGTAAATAATACTTCTAGAAATTCTGTTCGCAAATACATACTTTAATATATAGTTTGATTTAATACTTGGCCCATATATGTCTTTTGTCAGTTCTATATTAGATTTGATAAACAAATCTTTAGGCAATCCTTCTGAATATCCGTCTAAATTTGGGGCTAGATAATCTAAATCATATTGTCTTTCAAAACCATGGCTAAATAAAAACTCGCGTCTGTTACTGAGCACTTGTTGCTCATCTTCTGAAACAAGTTCTGGTTCTTTAGGTACTTCTAGCATAATAAAGTTTACATCGTGTTCATGTAATTGATTGGATAAATAATTAATTTCCTTTTCTATACGTGCCAAAGTATTTGTAATTAATTCATCGTGGTCCGGTTGGTCATTTGCAATTAAATAGATTAAAAAGGCAGAATTTGTTGTCGCTTCATAATGTGCAGTTGCTAAGCTAACAACTTTATCTGACTGTATGCCTACTAAAAAGATATAGTCATCTTTGGTATGTTCATTTTTTAAAGATTGTTTAAATATTTGTTCATCTTCAGATAAATCAATGTCGAATTGTCCATCATAAAGTTTTAATGCTGCTTTAAATAATGGATCATCAATTGATTTGATAGTCTTAAAATCCATGAATAGATGCCCCCCAATAATAATGCGTTTATTATAACATAGTAAATAAATGGAAATCAGTGGAAATAATTTATAAAAATATTCTATGGGTCATTTATAAAAGGAATAAAATAGGAGCGAGACAGAAACCACAAAATACAAAGTGATTTCCTGCGTTCGCTCCTTATAAAGGTAGTCTATAATGTTAAGTAGCTATATGAAAGTATTTTGTGATCTTATTAAAATAATAGTATAAATCACACTTTACTTGAGCGTAGATTAGGATTTTGGTCCTTCTGTTTCTTCTGCGTAATGCTTATCTTTAATAGCACTATTTGTATATGCAGCATTTGCTTCTTGTACTTCTTCATGAGAAGAGTTATCTTTAGTTGCAATCACGAGATAGTTATTATCAAGGATCTCTTTTTTATAACGCTCTTTATCATCATCGCTAATATCATAATAAGCTAAAACAGTTTCTTCACCGTCTTCGCCAGTTAAAATTTTAGCCATTTTATCACTGAATGAGCCACTCGTTGCTGTTAGGTTTACTTCAGAATCATGTAATTCGTCAAAATGAAGTTTTGTCTTACTAATTACTGAAATTTCAGATTCAACATATCCTTCTGACAATTTTTGCTGGATAGTTGGTAGTATTTCGTCTTTACTTTGTACGATTGTAAAATCAGCCATTAACTGTCCCTCCGTCCACTTTTCTATTGTTTATCTAATACTTTCCCTATTAACTACTAGGTAAAACGAATATATATTTATTATATAATGAAGTGGCGTATCTGACAATCTTGATTTAAAAGTAAAGAAAGCGGTTACTAACATAATTGATTATTAATAAATCTCCTTCTTTAAAGCGCTTACTTATAATATTCGTGTTGAAAATCATGCCGAAATTTGCTATCATCAGTTAATAATTTATCTAACTCATATAATCTAGAGAATATGGCTCTAGAAGTTTCTACCATGTTGCCATTAACGACATGACTATGGGTAACCAATACAATACAAAGCATTCAACTTCAATCGTTTTAAAGTTTGATTTGGGAAATGAAGTGATTAATATATTCTTCTAAAACAATTGTCGTGTTTTCAATTTCTACATAATTAGGGAAATGAATGTTGAAGGCTATCAGTTCTTTATAGTATTGCACGTTCACTCATAGATCCTGAAACTAAGTTAGTTTAGGATTTTTTTTGTATAAAAAATGAGGAGGTTTTTTGAGTGGATTTGTTAAAACGGAAAGTTGAGGCAGACGGTGTCGTCATTGATGAGAAGATTTTGAAGGTAGATGGGTTTTTAAATCATCAAATAGACGCAAAGCTGATGCACGATGTAGGACTAACGTTTTATAATCAATTTAAAAATGAAGGGATTACTAAAGTATTAACGATTGAAGCATCTGGTATTGCACCAGCAATCATGGCAGCAATGCATTTTGATGTACCATGCTTATTTGCTAAAAAGGCAAAGCCTAGCACGTTAACGAAAAATACATATCAAGCTGATATCCATTCATTCACTAAAAATACGACGAGTACTGTAGTGGTTTCAGATGAATTTTTAGATGAAAATGATCGCGTATTAATTGTTGATGATTTTTTAGCTAATGGTGATGCATCATTAGGCTTAAATGAAATTGTTCAACAAGCCAATGCTGAAACTGTTGGCGTAGGCATTGTAGTTGAAAAGAGCTTCCAACCAGGCAGAGAACGTTTAGAAACCGCAGGGTTGAAAGTATCGTCTTTATGTAAAGTTGCTTCTCTAAGTGGAAATAAAGTGACATTTGTTGAGGAACAATCATGAAGACATTTATCTTAAGTTTACAACATCTATTGGCGATGTATGCAGGCGCCATACTCGTACCAATTATTGTAGGGACAAGCTTAGATTTTACTCCAGAACAAATTGCCTTCTTAGTCACTGTTGATATTTTTATGTGTGGTGTAGCCACATTTTTACAAGTTTGGAAAGGCACAGGCACCGGATTGCCTATCGTCTTAGGTTGTACATTTACTGCCGTTGCGCCGATGATTTTAATCGGGCAAACCAAAGGCATAGGTGATTTATATGGTTCCCTTTTCTTATCAGGTATATTGGTTGTCATCATTGCTCCATTCTTTTCATATTTAGTTAAATTCTTTCCACCAGTTGTAACAGGTAGTGTCGTTACAATTATAGGTATCAATTTGATGCCAGTAGCGATGAATTATTTAGCAGGTGGAGAAGGTGCTAAAAATTTTGGTGATGCCAAAAACATCTTACTTGGTGTAATTACATTAATAGTCATATTAATTGTGCAACGTTTTACAACAGGTTTCTTAAAATCTATTGCCATATTGATTGGCTTAATTGTAGGTACAGTATTAGCGTCAATATTTGGCATTGTTGATGTGAAACAAGTTGGTGAAGCACATTGGTTTTCGTTACCACAACCATTTAGATTTTCAACATTCAGCTTTGATTTTGGCGCAACTTTAGTATTCTTTATTGTTGCGTTAGTCAGTCTGATAGAATCAACAGGTGTTTACCATGCATTAAGTGAAATTACAGGTAAGAAA
The DNA here is from genome assembly GCF_016743055.1 of Staphylococcus sp. 11-B-312. Classification (NCBI taxonomy): domain Bacteria; kingdom Bacillati; phylum Bacillota; class Bacilli; order Caryophanales; family Staphylococcaceae; genus Staphylococcus; species Staphylococcus sp. 11-B-312. The sequence goes on along the minus strand of NZ_CP068241.1, from coordinate 2,579,375 downwards.
TTGGAAAGAAAAGATTTTCGTAAAGGTTATACAGCTGAAGGTCTTGCGATTATCTTAGGATCTATTTTTAATGCATTCCCGTATACTGCTTATTCTCAAAATGTAGGCTTAGTATCATTATCTGGTGCTAAAAAGAACAAAGTTATCTATGGCATGGTTATCTTGCTCATTATTTGTGGTTGTATTCCTAAATTAGGTGCTTTAGCCAATATGATTCCACTACCAGTATTAGGTGGCGCAATGATAGCAATGTTTGGCATGGTAATGGCATATGGTGTTAGTATATTAGGTAATATTAATTTCAAAAATCAAAATAATTTATTGATAATCGCGGTATCAGTTGGACTAGGAACGGGTATAAGTGCAGTACCACAAGCGTTTCAAGCTTTAGGAGACCAATTCGCATGGTTAACTCAAAATGGTATTGTACTCGGTGCGATTTCAGCAATTGTTTTGAATTTCTTTTTTAACGGCATTAAGAATCAACAAAACATAGAAACTATGGAATAATGGAGCTATAAAACAAATATTAGGAGGCTGTATTCATATGTGGGAAAATAAGTTTGAAAAAGAATCTTTAACTTTTGATGATGTGTTATTGTTACCAGCAGAATCAGATGTATTGCCGAAAGAAGTAGACTTGAGCGTTCAATTATCAGAAGGTATTAAATTAAATATCCCTGTTATTTCAGCAGGTATGGATACTGTAACTGAATCTAAAATGGCAATCTCAATGGCTAGACAAGGTGGCCTAGGTGTCATTCATAAAAATATGAATATTGAAGATCAAGCAGATGAAGTTCAAAAAGTTAAACGCTCAGAAAATGGTGTTATTTCAAATCCATTCTTCTTAACGCCAGAAGAAAGTGTGTATGAAGCAGAGGCATTAATGGGCAAATATCGTATTTCAGGTGTACCTATTGTTAACAATGAAGAAGACAGAACATTAGTCGGTATTTTAACAAACCGTGATTTACGTTTTATTGAAGATTTCTCTATTAAGATTTCAGATGTTATGACTAAAGAAAACTTAATTACAGCACCTGTAGGCACTACTTTGGATGAAGCTGAAGAACTATTACAGCAACATAAAATAGAAAAATTACCGTTAGTTAAAGATGGTAAATTAGAAGGTTTAATCACAATCAAAGACATTGAAAAAGTACTTGAATTCCCAAATTCTGCTAAAGACAAACTTGGCAGATTGCTAGTTGGTGCAGCGATTGGTATTGCAAAAGATACAGATATTCGCGCTGAAAAATTAGTTGAAGCGGGTGTAGATGCCTTAGTTATTGATACAGCTCATGGACATTCTAAAGGTGTTTTAGAACAGGTTAAACACATTAAAGAAAAATTCCCACAAGTGACATTAGTTGCCGGAAACGTTGCGACTGCTGCAGGTACTAAAGCTTTATACGAAGCTGGTGCAGATGTTGTCAAAGTAGGTATTGGACCTGGCTCAATTTGTACGACTCGTGTTGTTGCTGGTGTAGGTGTGCCACAAATTACAGCCGTGTATGACTGTGCAACAGAAGCACGTAAACATGGAAAAGCTATTATTGCTGATGGTGGTATTAAATTCTCAGGAGACATCATCAAAGCATTGGCAGCTGGTGGACACGCTGTGATGTTAGGAAGCTTACTTGCAGGTACTGAAGAAAGCCCTGGCGCAACAGAAGTATTCCAAGGTAGACAATATAAAGTATATAGAGGTATGGGTTCATTAGGCGCAATGGAAAGTGGTTCTAACGATCGTTACTTCCAAGAAGATAAAGCCCCTAAAAAATTCGTGCCTGAAGGTATTGAAGGTCGTATTGCTTATAAAGGTCCATTACAAGATACGATTTACCAACTTATGGGCGGTGTGAGATCAGGTATGGGTTACACTGGTTCAAGAAACTTAGAAGCATTAAGAGAAGAAGCACAATTCACACGTATGGGACCTGCTGGATTAGCAGAAAGTCACCCACATGATGTGCAAATTACTAAAGAATCACCAAATTATTCATTCTAAGTTAAAAGGAGATTTAAAGTTATGGAAATGGCGAAAGAGCAAGAGCTCATACTTGTTTTAGATTTTGGTAGCCAATATAACCAATTAATTACACGTCGTATACGTGAAATGGGTGTGTATAGTGAACTGCACGACCATGAAATCAGCATTGAAGAAATTAAACGCATGAATCCGAAAGGGATTATCCTTTCAGGAGGACCAAATTCAGTATATGAAGAGAACTCTTTTACGATTGACCCAGAAATTTACAATTTAGGTATTCCTATTCTAGGTATTTGTTATGGCATGCAATTAACAACTAAATTGTTAGGTGGCAAAGTTGAACGTGCCAATGAAAGAGAATACGGTAAAGCAGTGATTAATGCGAAAACGGATGAATTATTCTTCGGACTTCCTGAAGAACAAAATGTTTGGATGAGTCATTCAGATAAAGTGATCGAAATCCCAGAAGGTTTTGAAGTGATTGCAGATAGTCCAAGCACAAACTATGCAGCAATTGAAGATAAATCACGCCGTATTTATGGTGTTCAATTCCATCCTGAAGTACGTCATACTGAATTTGGTAACGATTTATTACGTAACTTCGTACGTCGTGTGTGTGAATGTACTGGTGAATGGTCAATGGAAAACTTTATTGATATTGAAGTTGAAAAAATCCGCGAACTTGTTGGTGATCGCAAGGTGCTATGTGCAATGAGTGGTGGTGTAGACTCATCTGTTGTTGCTGTATTATTACACAAAGCGATTGGTGACCAATTAACATGTATTTTCGTAGACCATGGTTTATTACGTAAAGGTGAAGGCGACATGGTCATGGAACAATTTGGTGAGGGCTTCAACATGAACATCATTCGTGTCGATGCTCAAGAACGTTTTATGAACAAATTGCAAGGTGTGTCAGATCCGGAACAAAAACGTAAAATCATTGGTAATGAATTCGTTTATGTCTTTGATGATGAAGCATCTAAGCTAAAAGGTGTTGATTTCTTAGCGCAAGGTACATTGTATACAGACGTTATTGAATCAGGTACAAAAACAGCACAAACGATTAAATCACATCATAATGTAGGCGGATTACCTGAAGATATGGAATTCCAATTAATTGAGCCTATTAATACATTATTCAAAGATGAGGTACGTGAATTAGGTATCGAATTAGGTATTCCAGAACACTTAGTATGGAGACAGCCTTTCCCAGGTCCAGGTTTAGGTATTCGTGTGCTGGGTGAAATTACAGAAGATAAACTTGAAATCGTACGCGAATCAGATGCGATTTTAAGACAAGTCATTCGTGAAGAAGGTCTTGAACGCGATATATGGCAATACTTCACAGTGTTACCTGGTATTCAATCTGTAGGTGTCATGGGAGACTACCGGACGTATGATCATACTGTTGGTATTCGCGCAGTGACATCCATTGATGGAATGACAAGTGACTTTGCGCGTATTGATTGGGAAGTCTTACAAAAAATTTCAAGCAGAATCGTTAATGAAGTAGACCACGTGAACCGTGTTGTCTATGATATTACATCTAAGCCCCCAAGTACCATCGAGTGGGAATAACAGAATAGAATGATGAACCCCCTTAAGCATAGGCTTGAGGGGTTTTTTGTGATTTAGGAATTGTGGGGAGTGAATAGAAGCGTAGTTTATGTATACTTATCTAAAAACTGTAATACAATTATCATCAAAGGAATGATTCAGGTAGCAAAGTGCTCATAAACAACGTTATAACCTATTTAAGAAACTATATCTATGAAGATAAAAATAAGGTTATTGATGATAAAGTGCTTTCTGCGAATGAGATACTACATCTACTATCTAATGCAGCCGTTGGGGAAGAAACAGAAATGAAAGAGGTAGTCACTAAACGTGGCGAATACGTTAAGAACCCAGATACAGGCAAGTACAATATCATTTACAACGAAAGTGTTGAGATGGTTGAAGTACCTATTAAGATAAGTGACCGATTAAAAGCGCGTGATCTACTTGGCAAATACAATACACTTTTTACAGATAAGCATGAACTAATAGGAGGTACACCAGTAATCATTAATATTGGTGAGTAGGATGACTGAAGTAGAAGAGAAAATGGATAAGAAGTACCCCAATAGAACTAAAATTATAGATGATATTCCTTTGGAAGATTAGAAATAAGCCCATTATCAATGATAGTGGGCTTGTTATTTTAAGTGAGTAAATCAAGTATTAATTTTGATAAATAGTTTTCGACGAATGCTGCTACTATAAATAAAGGTAAAGCAATAAAAATGTAAATTTTTATTAAATTAGTTATTGCTAGTTTGATAGAAAAATTCTGTTTCTTGTTTTTTCTTAAAAGATTGCAAATCTTTCTGATAATAGATTGATTTAATTTAAATAGGCTACTAGCAACAAAGCAAAATGCTAATATTTCTATCAAGAAGTGAGGGATTGTAGATATGGTTAGCATAATTCCTTTATAATTATCAAAGTTAACTGCAAATCCTAAAGCTATAGCAGGAGAAATTGTTGTACTGATTATATTTAAATAATATAAAAAAGGAATTGGAATGATAGCTAGTATCAGCATTTGAAAAGGAACTCTAAAGCCATTGTTTAATATATATTCCCAAACTTTTTGTAAACCTTCTGCATTGGCCACATTTTTAGGTATACCATTAAATATGTTTTTAATGGTTTCAGTAGAAGGACTAAATATAATAGCCAGAATAAAAGTGATGATAAAAATCAATAATGTTATAGCTAAAAAGCTTAATGTTCTTTTGATATAAGTAGCATCATAAATTTTAAGCATGTTTCCTCCATTAATAAAGATTGTTTATATAACTAATATCACACTATCAAATATTTATTGAAATTTATAGGTTGTTTAAATGAAGTGCTATAACTTCCACCCATCAGTATCAGTTCTGTTAGGTGGTTTTGTTATTGTTACATTTATTAACTCAATTTATATGTATGGACAATATAAGTTGTTTTTTGATTATGTTAATATACCTGTGAGTTACACTCAATATTATTAAAAAAGAAAAGTATAAGGAGGAAGCTATGTTAAGTGGATTGTACGATGTTCTAGGCTTTTTTATTGACCTTTTTATGGGAAAGTATTCCCAATTTTATTTAATAGTATTTATATTAATAATTGTGTTAGCTGCTATAATAGATTTGTTTATATCGATTGGTTCTAAGAAATCAGAAAATAAATTATTATTATTCATTAAGAGTTTAGGTATTCATTTCGTTGGTATTATAGTCTTTTGCGGTATTCTGTTATTCATAAATAGGATGTTAACTTTTATACCATTCTTTCATATTAACTCCCAATCAGAAGAGTTAATGGGTTTAACTGGTATTACATTATATTTATCATTACTTTTTGTATTGTTTGTAGGACTATTTTTCATGAAAATGAGAGGTCATAAATTCTTTCATGTTGTAATACAGTTTTTTATTGCTATAGCTATTTTTTACATAGGGACTTTATTATTAAATTTCTCAGTACCATTTAACATACCAGTTATACTAGCAGATATTGCTATAGTTGTTTTAATTGGGAATGTATTATTGGAATATATAGAAAAGGTGGATTAGTTATGTGGATAGCAATATTTAGTATGTGGTTTTGTATAGGAACGGCATTCTTAGCTATTTATTTAAATAAGGAGAAATAAATATGTCTGCACCTTATGTAGTAATGTTACTACTCACTATAATTGCAGTTACAATGATGATTATTATATGTATGGTTTTGGATAAATCCATGATATATATGTTTATAATACTTTTCATTCACTCAACACTTTTATTCATCATTCGCTATTTCTGGCAAAATAAAGAATTTGGAGAAGCTTTTACAAGATCATTTGACCTCGTTACGATAGCTATCGTAGTTATCTTTACTATTTTGAAATTCAATAAGACTAAATCAAGTGAGTAGTGTTAAGATACTGTAAATCTCATTGTACTATTTAATTGCGTATAATATAATTGTGCATGAAGTTCCTCCAGAACTTTATCCCTTAGGGTTCCTTCTGGGACGCTTCACAAATTAAAATATCACCTTCTTATTTATAATTGTGTTATTTTATGAAATCACTCTAACTATTTTTATAGTTAATTCAAAACTGCTCGGGCAGGCACTTATGTGCTCGCCCTATTTTTATGTGTTAATATCAAATATTATACAATCAGTAATAAATTGATTTTAATATCACAAAGGAGTGTTATTGATTTGAAAAGGAAGGGTGAACTAGATCAAGGATTTATTATGCCAACTATGTTAAATGTATTTTCTTACTTGGACTTATTTTCATCTCACAATTAGAAAATTTATTTATATTAATACCTTATGTTCTTGTAATGGGAGTAAATGTAGTTTATTTAGTTGTTAAGTCTATGAAATTTAGAAATGACCGAAGATTATAAAAGGTTTGTTTTATTAATAGTATGTTAGTATACGGTTTGTTATGAACTACATAAAATATAAGGAGAAGATTATGTTATCCATTGAAAAAAGTTTTATGAAAAGGGCTAATAAATTTTTCATATTTACTGTAGGTATAACTGTAGCAATTATTTTCATATTTTACATTCTTGGCTTGAAGATAGATGATTTTAGCGATTTTTCAAAAGCTAGTATAAATGACGAGCACAAATTTAAACTAGTAGGTTTATTTACATATTTTTTTAATAATGGGTTCATTTTACCTTTCATAATGCTGATACTTGCTATTATACCAATACCATTTTTATATTATTTGAATATGCTATCAACTGTTTTTTCATTAGGTATGTTAATTGGCATACACTTTGCATATAATTTCACGGATGGAATAAGGCTGTTTCTTGGATTTTTGCCGCATCTATTAATTGAAATTTATAGTTCAAGCTTAATGCTTTCAATACTTTATGTTATTAACAAAGTTATTATTAGTAAGTTAATGAATTTATTCAGAAAAAAACCTATTAAAATGAAACCAATTTACATAATATTAATTGACAGTATTAAAAGCTATATTCTTTATTATTTACCAATTGTATTACTAGCAGCAATAATGGAAACTTATGTTTCACCTCTTTGGTATGGTTTTTTATTATCATTATTTTAATATTTAACCCGTTACCTTTGATTTGAGGAGTGGACATGCAATGGGCAAACACTTATCTGCTCACCTATTTTTGTTATATTTATATTAGAATTTAGATTAATTAGACTGAAATAAAGTTTGCTAAAAAGGGGTTGTATTTTGAAGATATTTTTGTCCTTTATATATTTTTTGGTTTCATTTTTTGTTTTGAAATCCCTATTGGATTTAGTATTACCAATTGAATTTGATATGTATGCAAATCTAATTTCTTCATCATTTTTTGCATTCGTTATGACACCATTTTCCTTTGTGCTTAAAAAGTTTAAAGATAAAAAATAGAATATATGTTTATACGAAAAAATTATTAATTGTAAACAGTTCTGAAGATCAACGTTAATAAAGGAATTGGAAAAAATAACAATGTAAATGTTTGAAAAATGAGGTGTTGTAATGAAGAGTTTAAATGTTATATCTAATATATTGATTTTATTAATTATAGTAACTTCCATATTAACAATATTGGATTTAACAGGTCTTATAAATTTTCCTTTTTCTTTATCCGTTGTAGGTTTAATACTTATCTTAAATTATTGGATTGAAACTAAAAAGAAGGAAAAACTGAAGTTCTTTACTTATCAGTAGGTGCAGTTTTGTTTATTTTAGGTTTAATAGAGATTTTGTTCTTTTAGAAAGGAGTTTTCTCTTGTATTGATACTAAGATCAGTACCATAATGTGCTTGCCCTATTTTATTTTATAAATAAAAATATTTTGATTAATTATATTGTGAAATAATGAAAAATGTAAAGGAGTGGGTTATTTGAAATGGTTTTTACTTATTGTACAAGTGATTTTAGGGATGTTTTTAGTATTTTTTGCATATAAACAAATGAATCAAGACCATTTAGACACATGGTTTGGAGTTTATTTTATATTGTTTGCAATTTTTGTGGCTTGGTATTCTAAACATTATTATAAAAGTTAAGAGTTCAGCAGCTCAACGTCAATAATGCAATATTGTTTTATATTTTAAAAAGTGAAAGGAGCTTTTTATTATGAATGAAAAAAATCGTGGTATTTTTTCTATGATTTCTTTGATTATTTCTTCTATATTTTTCTTCATTAGTCTTGTTGTTTTTGCCTTTCAAATAAATTCAGATGTGGCTTCTTTATGTACAACTTTAGGAATTTTATTTGTTGGTGTTTATGGAGTATTAGCTAAATTTAAACTAGGTTATATAGCGATTATTTTAGCTTTAATAGCTATAGTTTTGAACTTAGTGTTTTAGGTTTTAGAAACGAGTTCTTCTTGTCTTTATACATAATATAACTACCTATTAGCAGAAGTGTTGGCGAGTTTTGTAATACATAGCGAACAATTGAAAGTGTTTTAGCCCAATAGGACTTTTACTTATGTACTTGTCCTATTTTTTAATGAGTAGAGACAAATGACAATTTAACACTTATGATTTTAAATATCTAAAAATTAATGATAGAATACAATTAGATTAAGCTTAATTCGATATGTAAAACGATTAATTAATCATTATTATTGAATTTCAAAAATTATTGGAGTGATTTTCATGGCAAAACCATTATTTGAAACAACTGTCATAAGTAATGGAGGAAGAGATGGAAAAGTTTTTAGTGAAGATAATACATTTTATCAAGACTTAGCTGTTCCAAAAGAAATGGGTGGCAACGGCGTTACAGAGTCAAACCCTGAACAGTTATTTGCAGCAGGTTACAGCTCTTGTTTTAACAATGCGCTAATGCATATTTTGAAAGGTGCAGGCAAAGGTACAATTGAGCCAGAAGTACGTGCGACTGCTTATTTATTGCCAGATAAATCTGATGGCGGTGTGAAATTGGCAGCTGAATTAGATGTATTACTTAAAGATCTCAGCCAAGAAGAAGCGGAGATGTTCGTTGAAAAAGCGCATAATTATTGTCCGTATTCGAAAGCACTAAAACACACGATTGATATTGAAATTACTGTAAGCGTTAATTAAGTAAAGTGATGCAAAAAGCTAGATAAGATTTTTTTGGAATTTTATCAAGCAGTCATATATTTATATAACCGTATCTTAATTGGTGCGGTTATTTTTTATGAAATAATATAATCCAACTAAATGTTTATGTACTTTTATTAAGAAAAAGTATCAATTGGGTCATAAGCATATTAGAATAAATCAGAAAATATTTTTTGGAATTTAGCACTGTATTTTTAGTGATGATGATATTGTTACATCATTAAATAATGGGTCACCCTCAGTGGAAGCATCAACATTCTTAACAATAATTTTATAATTTGGAGTGGTAAATATGCCTAAATCACAACAAGTATTAGTTGGTATATGTCTAATATTATTTAGTTTTAATTTTATAGCCCCTATTATTGGAACAATGCTGCATATTAAAATATTAGAATTTAGCTCACCTCTAATTAAAACTGTACAATTCGCCTTTGTCATTATTTTTGGTATTTTTACATATAGACAAATTAAACGTAAAGGTTTCTAGAAGAGTAAGACTAAAATACTATATGATTGGAGTTTTAATATGTCTATGCCAAACATAGTCATGCTGATACTTACTATAATAATGCTGTTATTTGTATTTGTTTTTGGTCTATTACTTGATAAACCAGTGATATACATGTTTATTGCATTGTTTGTGCATTCAACGCTTTTATTCGTCATTCGTTATTTCTGGCAAGATAAAGAATTTGGGCAAGCTTTTACACATTCTTTTGATTTCATTACCATAACAATTGTTATTATATTTATAATTTTGAAAGTTCATAAAGCAAAATCAAGTGAATAATACGCTTAATTATAGGTTTACCTACTATTGATAAAACGAAGAGTGTATCTTTTATATAAAAGTACAATCAGAATAGACTAATAAAATTTGAAGATCAGTGTTATGGGAAATTATAAACACCTAAAATACCATTTTAAAATAAGATTGAATCATATTTAATCATATAAAAAGAGTTGGGAACATTACTAAGGTACAGTTTCCAGCTCTTTTTATTTTGACTTAAACATTTTGACAGACTTGATATTACCAATATTTAAATTTAAAACTTACATATTATTACTATTTTCTATCTATATTTTTACTTAAATAAAAATATTACCCTAATAAACGACTCCTTGCAATATTATGGTAATTAGTAATAATTCCATAAATATTTGTTATTAATGTATAAAATATATTGTATACATACAACAGATAACTTCTTGGTAGTTAAGGAAAATTTTATATTACGAATATTCACTTTAACAGTAAAAATGAGTGAGATATTCATATTACAATAACTCTAAATAACTCTATTAGAAAGGAAGTTTTAAAATGAAAAAGGTACTATTATCTACAGCTTTATTAATGACAGTTGTACAATTTAGCAGTCAAGGGGCAAATGGTGAAGAGATTCCTCATGGTATTTTGCATAAGGATGGAAGCTTTACAGAACCAAATGTGTTTCCGCATAAAGATATAGCAGAGGTTGAAAAACCGATAGAATTAAAGGATGGTACGAAGAAAATACCTCATGGTATCTTGCATAAGGATGGAAGTTTTACAGAACCAAATGTGTTTCCGCATAAAGATATAGCAGAGGTTGAAAAACCGATAGAATTAAAGGATGGTACGAAGAAAATACCTCATGGTATCTTGCATAAGGATGGAAGTTTTACAGAACCAAATGTATTTCCGCATAAAGATATAGCAGAGGTTGAAGAGCCAAAAGAATTAGAAGATGCTACGAATGAATTTAATCATAAATCTAATAGTGAGACATCCTTGCACAATAATGCAGTAAATGAAAAATTAAAAGATGAAGGTGGTTTAAACCCTAAAAATCCAGGAATAGAAAGTGATCGATTTAATAAAAATCAGCAGTTAGACGCTTCAAAAAATAATGATTTCTCAAAAGTTAACTCTGAAGTAAAAAATTCAAAAAATAGCGTGAAGCACAATGCAATAAAAGAATTACCTGATACAGGCATGATTTCAGATAATAGAATATTAACCATTTTTTTAGCGAGTATCTCATTGATTGCGGGTAGTTTATTATTATGTAAACGTGTTAATTTTAAAGTTTTTCAAAAATAAGACAATTTAGGTATTACTATTGTGATAATCTTACAGTGATATCATTTTGAATAGCATTAACAAAAATTTAAATATTATGATGTGGATGTATACACAATCGTCTACTTTCCATAAGATATTCATAGCTGAAACATTATTATGTTTCAGCTTTTGTTTTTATTACAAGTATAGTTTAAATTGGGATATTTTCAATTACAATAAGTTAGATTATTTACAAACAATTCACGTTTTAAAATGTATGATATTATAAAAATATAATTCGAAGTATCTTTTTGAACTTGAGCGAATAATAGTAAGTTATACAGTACATTTTAGGAGAGGTAAAATGAAAACGATTAGCATTATTTTAGGGATCTTAGTTATTCTTTCTTGGCTATTTGTAATGAAAGAATACAAAAATGGAAATCAGGGCACTCATAGAGCTCAAAATGTTATGTTATTAGCTTGTTTGTTAACTATAATTATGACCGTTTTACAATTATTTTATTAGTCATTCGTGAATTAAGTTTGTAAATGAACAAATAAGTAATGTTATATAGTAGCCTCAACATATTTTATTTGATTTTAAACTTAAGACTGAGACTTAACTTTATTATAAAGAATACCTACGCCACAGCTGCTGTATCCTAATTGGTAATCGAATTTAATGATTTCGATATAGGGATTTTCCTCTAAGAATTCATTAACTTTCTTGTTTAGGCCTTTTTCTGTCATAGCTGTTAAATTTACAAATTTCATACGCTGACTCCTTTACTATTTTTGTTTTTATTATATTATACAGTATTTTAGAAACATACTTTTTACAGTTCGAGTTTTAATTCAATTATATCATTTCTCATTTATGGTAGACAGTTACCTTATTTTAAAATGTTTTAGTTAAGATGAATTTTATGACATTTTTTAATAGTAATGAGGATAAAAGAAAGTAGGAAATTGAACGATGGAAATTATATTAAAAAAAGATTATGAAAAATGGAAAGCGCAATTTGTTAAAGAAAAAGATCTACTGTTAAAAGTAGTTGGTAAAGAAATCATAGAAATGCATCACATTGGCAGTACAGCTATAAAAGATATTTATGCTAAGCCTGTTATTGATATCATGGTAATAGTAAAAAATATAATGCATATAGATAGTTACAATAATGCAATGCGACAATTAGGCTATGAACATCAAGGAGAAAATGGTATCAGTGGTAGAAGGTTTTATATAAAAGGCGCGGATACTAGAACTTATCATGTCCATATGTTTCAATTTGATAACTATGAAAAATTGATAGACATTTAGCGTTTAGAGATTATTTAAATGCTAATAAAGCTATTGCGAAAGAATATGAAAATTTAAAAATCACACTCGCTAACAAGTATTCAAATAATAGAAGTGCATATTCAAATGGCAAATCACCTTTTATCAAATACATAGAGCATCAAGCATTGAAGTGGTATCAAAAGAATCAGGATGGTTAGGCTACTTACTGTTTTATTTACATAATAATTAAATCTTTCGTATTATTTTGATTATTACTCACTTCAAATTTATTAAAACAAATTTGAAGTGAGTAATAATAGGTAAAATCCTGTTGCCATAACTGCAAACAAACACCACATAAAGCGACATTGTTTACCATTCATTGCTGCCGTACCTTCTTTTTTAGCTCGTCTAATAAGTTTGATATGTAAAAGTATTGTTGAATTTGAAGCATATACAAAAACGAAAATAATACCTAAAAGTGTAAGTAAAAATAGTTGCACAATACCCCTCCAACTTTATGATATTTAGCCCATATAATTTTAAAAATAACTACGTACAATGTTAATTATAAAATAACACATATGTTTTTAGGTTGTAATAAAAATTTGAATTAATATTTTTATATATATTTAATTATTAAAAATCTTATGGTACTATGTGGATTAAATGAGACGATATCTTGGGGGTTCAGTCATGTCAATGATACTGTTAAGCATTGTTTTAATCGTTAATTTTGTTGAAGCGTTGTATTTAGGAATCAAATTTATTCGGTTGAAAATGCGTAATGCACCAGATCAAGCGTATAAAGATTTAGTGAGTTCTCCGTTTTGGTTAATGTCACTCATTATTTCGATTATATTATTTGTGATTGCATACATATTGAGTTGAAAAACGCAAAGATGTGGTTTAGTGGGATTTTCTATATTTTATAAATAAAAAGTTATTGTATTTGTGATGCCCAATTTTTTAAAACTATACAACAGACTGTCTTTATTTCATTTTAAATGAATTTCAGTATAGGAATAATGTAAATTAACATAGCGAAAAAAGGGAGTAATCCAATGAAATTTTCATCTATATTAATCAGTATGATAACTGGTTTACTTATGTTTTTAGTGACGTTTTATACTAGCAATCATTCTGTTATACCATCATTAGTTATGGGGATTGTCGGTTTAGTAACAAATATATGGATTGGCATCGAAGCAAAAAAGCGATTATGAGCATTAAAATGGTAGAAAATATTAGAAGTATTAAAGACTGAGGCAAATGTTGTCTCAGTCTTTATTTTATCATTCAGCAATTTTTGTATTTATGAATGTTATTATGGTGGTATTACTATCAAAACTTAGGAATCTGTTTTATGCATCATCAATCCAATAAGGAATAATGAACTGTTAGACGATATCATCTTATACTCATAGAATATAATGTATTTTGATAGTATAAAATAATGAAATGTTTTAAAAATTTTTAAAAAGGATAGATATAAAATAGGTTCATTATAAGGAGATGATGTATATGGTTTCGGTGTTTTTAGAAACGATATAGAGAATCGATAATATTTTATAAATTTATTAAATTACTTCCTTGAATTATAAGTATAAAAAAGAATGGTCTAAATTAAAGTTTAAAATATCATTTCAGGGTATAGTTGTAATATATAACTTTTGGAGTAATTTTATTTTATTGTAAGTGGTACGGCATGATTTATTGTTTTACGTTTAGTGTCAAAAAGATAGCATGTAACCTTAATATGAGATGGATTTTGTGAATGAAGTGGGGGATATGTATGGTTAATTATTACAATAAAGATATCAAAATTGATAGAACTAATGAGATGCGCACGGATGAAATTTCTAAAATGATTGAAGAGGGTGGACTTGGTGCTGATCAATATTATGTTATAGATAAGTATCAGCCTAACCATAAGAGATTAGTAGAAAATATCGATCAATTTCGGCAAGAATTAGTTCAAATGGATAATGATGATTTAGTAGACATTTTGATTATTAACACTCAAGAAAATACAAGTTCTAAGTATAGCCAAGCATTAATGATTATTAAGCATGAAATAGTCAAAAGAATGAATAACTAGGGTGTAGTCACTAAAAAATTACAATCAAAGCGCACAAGTTAGAAAACATATTTTGCAAATAAATAATTCTAGCTTGTGCGCATTATTATATTATTAGCTCATCAAAATAATATTTTTATTAAGTGTATTGTTTTGATTCATAATGTGATGTTTAAAGGTGATTGAATGCTTTTTTAGGTACTTTATTTTTAGGCACTTCTTTATAACTTTGGACATGCCCAAGTTCGGTGTCTAATTTTAAGTAATGATTTGTTTTTAAGGGTTTTTCACCAAAACCATTAAAATCTAAATGTCTTTTTTCACCTTTTTTGTTATATCCATTTTGCTTATAATTATATGTGACAAGAGTTTCTCCATCATCACTTTTGTTGTGCTCAACTTTTGTTGGCTTTTGAGTTTTTACATAATATGCTTCATTAGTAATGAGCGGATTTAATTTGGCAAAACTAACAACATCAGGATTGTCCGAATGTTTTTCTGCATAAACTTTCCAGCCAAAAAGACCGATAAAAACAATGATAATGATAACAAAGATATTTAGAAGTACTTTTACAAACCTGTTCATACTTATTACCTCCTTAAAGTAACTATCTATAATGTAAAAGTTATTTGATTTGTTCGCTATATTTTTAAGTTACAAAAATGCATTTTAATATAACGATTTTGTCATTTTTCATATTCAATTAAATTATATATTTCAAATGGATTATATTACTAAAAATAAAGTGCAAAATATATTTATTTGAAAATAGGGGTATACAAAGGTCTGATTATTCGTTATACTAGGTATTAAGTAATTTAGTTCGTGAAATTGATTTGTAGTTTTATTCTTTTGAATTTACTCCTTTTGATTTTTTAGACAGATTACAAATTTTTGTGCAAAAGCACTTGGAGGATTTTTATTATGAATAACGGTACAGTTAAATGGTTTAACTCAGAAAAAGGTTTTGGTTTTATCGAAGTAGAAGGCGGAAACGATGTATTCGTACACTTCTCAGCAATTAACCAAGACGGCTACAAATCATTAGAAGAAGGACAAGCTGTTGAATTCGAAATCGTTGAAGGCGACCGTGGACCTCAAGCAGCTAACGTTATTAAATTATAATAACGCATAAAAAAAGACGAGTAACGCTCGTCTTTTTTTATTTGTCTTAAAATCGATCTCTGAAGTTATATACATGTATTTACTTTAAAAGGTGTTAATTCAAAGTCAACTTGTTAGTTATGACTCGGATTTGCACCTATTTTTTACTACCAATAAAATATTAATGACTCTTGCAAGATTGCTTAGCATTAATACATCATTTGAAGCCAATTTTATAAAAGAATGGTAATAGCCACAAACAGCAGCATAAAAATTAATTTTTGGGTGTATGCATGTAGAATAATTTTTAACATCATTTTGGGTTGAAATAGAGCCTTTTTTAAGTACTTCAATGAGAAACTACATATAAATACGTTGTATTTTGACGAGACGCTTGAGGGAACAGGACAAGTTGAAGACTACAAGCTGAAGTTGTCCCCTAAGAAAGTGAGCCAACAATACGAAATATTGAATAATAAAATAGCTATGAAAAAATCTATTGTCATAGATTTCTTCATAGCTAATCTTAGTATGTTTTTTACACCGTTCAAGTTGTTGAAGCGTTGCTACTTTCACTTAAATAGATTTAATATTATACTTCACGCGTATTATCCGCTTTATTTTTTGTTTTTATCAGTAGTGTTAATATAAAACCAATAATTAATAATAGCGTAGTGAATGCAAATGCTGCGTCGACACCTTGTACAGTCGCTTGTTGTGCAATATCTGCTTTGGACTGATGCTTACTTGGAACATAGTTTGTACGAACAATTGCCATAATTGTAATCATAATGGCAGTACCAATCGCACCTGCAATAATTCTTAAAGAATTAATAATCGCAGTACCGTGTGAAATATTTTTACTTTCTAATGCGTTAATACCAATTGTATTCAGTGGCATTATAATCAATGCTACAGCAAACATTCTTATAGCGTAAATGACGACAATATACCAATAAGGTGTGTCTGAAGTTAAGAAACAATGTAGTATTGTCATAAAAATTAAAAGGACAAATCCAGGAATCGCCAATACTTTCAAGCCATATTTGTCATATATTTTCCCTGTATAGACGGACATGAATGCGTTGACTACTGCACCTGGTAAGATAACAAGACCTGACAGAATTGCAGATAGACCTAAGCCTGATTGGACATAAATTGGAATCAATAATGCTGGGCCTACAATTCCGATAAATAATACCATAGACGCAAATGCAGATAGTGAAAATGTACGATTTGTAAATACGCGCATATTTAATAGTGGATTATCGATTCTAATTTGTCTTGTTACGAAAATGGTAACAATTAAGATTCCCACAATAAGTGAAATAATAACGATTGGTGATGTGAAACCTAAGTTGCCTGCGCTGCTAAAGCCGTAAAGCATTAAACCAAAACCTAATGTTGAATATATAACAGAAGTTTTGTCTAATTGTGTATGTTTGGTTTCGTTATTACTTTCTACAAATATCGCACCTACAATAAATGCGATAATCGCAATAAAAGCTACCACAATAAATGGTGCTCTCCAGCTAAATGTATCAATTAAAAATCCGGTTAAGGTTGGTCCGATTGCTGGGGCTGATTGTGCTACTATACCGGTAAGTCCCATTGCAAATCCACGTTTCTCAGAAGGGAACAGTGTAAATACAGTGAATTGCATAAGCGGTAAAAGTATCCCTGCACCAATCGCTTGAATCACACGTGCAAACATGAGTAAGCCAAATGTAGGTGAAAGTGCTGCAATGATTGAACCAATTAAGAACGCGCTCATAGAAAAAATATAGAGCGGTCTTGTGTGAAATCGATCCATAAGAAAGGCTGTTAGTGGAATCATGATACCATTCACTAACATAAAGCCTGTAATCAACCATTGAGCAGTTGTGTCAGTTATTTCTAATCCCGTAATAATTGCTGGTAGTGCGGTATTGAGCAATGTTTGATTTAGCATCGCTACAAAAGCACTACTTAGCATAACTAATATAATCGTATTTCTTTTTTTATTAGATATAACATTCTCCGACATTATAAATGCATCTCCTTTTTATAACATCCCATCGATAAATTTTAATTATTTTAAGTTAGCAAAGCAAACCATTCGGTTTAAAAAATTAATATTTTTTGCAAAGAATTTTTAGAGAAAATGAATGCATAGATAATATAGGTTGGAATCGCTTGTTTTAGAGGTAACATAGATCACTGTTGTTTTATTAATGGAAAAAGCTACGTTGTTTGCATGATTGCGCAAACAGCGTAGCTTTTTTAAATAGATGGAGCGATTAATCGAAACGAATCATTTCAGATACATATAAAGCGATACGTATGTTTAAGGAATGAACAGGGTCTTCTATATTTGTGCCAATCATATTACTGCATTTATTGATTCTATATTTTACAGTATTTCTGTGTATAAATATTTTATCTGCCGTTTTTGTTATATCGCATTGATTATCCATGTACACTTTTAAAGTTTGTTTTAATTCTAAATCTTTTTTTTGTTTTGGATAACTCAGTGGGCCCAAAGTATGTTTTACGAAAGGTAATAGCTTTTCTTGAGGGATAAGTTGTAATAGCTCCTGAATATCTTTGGAATGATATTGTGAGATAAAAGTTTTTGCATGATTTAGCAGTTCATTTTCAAAGGCTTCATTTGCTTCAAAAAATGAAGAAGGTAACTGTGTGAATTCTGTTACTTCATTTCCGATACCAAATGAAATCGTATCATCAAAGTACTCACTATAACTTTGTTGTATTTTTTTTAGGTATTCAAAGTAATATTCATGTCGATTTTGGATTAATATCGCAAAACGATCGTTACTCGGTAATTTATAAACGCTGATATAAGAATCAATATCAGTTAATTTATGCTTTAACCAAAGGAATGTGAGATGGTGCCGCTCATTTAAGTAGTAACTATTTTCTAGATTATTTTTGGTGTCAATGCCGCAAATGATAATTTGATAATAGTCAGAGGGATAAATATAATATTGTCTTAATAAATCAGCATGCTTTTTGATCGAAAGGGTTTGATCGTTTTGATTATTGACTAACGATTCGAAAAATCGATTAATATCATTTTCCTCGGCTTCTTGTATTTTGGTGTTTTTGTATAAGGCGAAACTTAACACGCTGACTACTTGTTCGAGTGTTAATAAACTAAAGGGGTAGGAAAGCTTATTAACTTGAGAAACCATTAAATAGTATGGAAAGTATGTGTAACCTAATACTTTGAAAATTACATGGTCTTTATTTTCAAAGACGAGGTTATTTTTATCATATGTTAGCGCATCTTGATAATGGTTCATGAAATACTTGGTATGTTCAGCCATTAAAGCGTTACCTTGTCTATAATGACGACTGTATGCTTCAGGTGCTTTGAAAGGATCGAATAGAATGATAGGTACACCTAAGAGTTTGCTCATGCGCTCAATCATAGTATCAATACTGAAGCCTTTGATTAATAATTGGTTTAATTCTTGTTGTACTTGTAATGCATAATTTAACTTTCCAGTTTCAGAGTCAGAAATAAATGAAGAAATCTCGTGTGTAATTTCACCTAAGTTCCAACTTTCTGGTATTTCAATTAATGGGAATTCGATAGCATCCGCAAAATCAATGACATCTTGCTCGATTTCGTGTAAAAATCTTGAAACTTTGATTCCAAGTCCAGCAGTGTGTATATCATTTAAATCTTTAATTAACTTTTTTAAGTTATCTTGATTATCTTGAAACAAGACACCGGTTGTTAAAATAAAAGAATTATTTGAAGTAAAATGCTTAATATCATTATTTTCAGTAATGTCTAAATTTGTCACTTCTGCTGATAAATCTCCGTTGCTATTTAACAATTTTAAGCCTTTAAATTGGGGAACGGATAAAATTTCGTTTAGAGTAGTCATAATTATGTCCTCCGCTTCTGATTTACACAATCACTAGTAATGAAAATGCATGAAAATATATATAATGATAAATTCTATTTGTCTGTATTTATCTTAAAAAAACAGGGTTTTTGTCAATTTGTGATAACGATTGTTCAAAATGTTCAAAAAATTTAATGTATATCATTAATTATACACTTATTTTGTTCGATTCCTATAATTTTATTGTTTAGAAATGTCATTAATAACAAAGAAAAACGCTTACACTCGTACTACACTTATAACTGAAGATTATACAACTAGTTATTAGCTTGTTAAAGTAAAGGAGATAAAAATAGAATGGGAAGACAGGAGAACAATGCGGCATTATCACAAGCGGTTTTCGAGAAGCGCGGTTATAATAAAGATATAATGCCTAAGACACCGACACAAAGAAATAACTCCGCATTTAACTTTTTCACACTATGGATGGGTGCTGTCCATAATATACCTAACTATACTGCAGTTGGGGGATTCTTATTATTAGGACTATCGCCATTACAAGTCATATTTGCATTAATATTAAGTTCTTTTGTAATCGCTTTATTATTAGTTAGTAATGGTTATGCTGGTTCTAAATACGGTATTCCATTTGCTATGCATTTACGTCATACATATGGTGATGTAGGCGCGAAGTTACCCGGTATCCTACGTGGCGTTGTCGCAGGTATCGCTTGGTTTGGTCTACAAACGTTTGCGGGGTCACAAGCACTATTAATACTATTAAATAAAATATTCCCTGGTTTTGCGGATATTGGACAAGGCATATCGATACTTGGTATTTCTGTTCCAGGTCTCATTGCATTTTTAATATTTTGGGCTATTAGTTTTGCAATTGGATTTGGTGGAGGAGATATTTTAAATAAATTCACAGCTATATTAAATCCACTTATTTATATTGTCTTTGGTGGTATGGCTATCTGGGGCGTTATGGCTGCTGGTGGCGTTGGAAATATTTTAGATTATGAAATTTCTACAAAATCTAGCGGTATCATTTACCCAGCGATTTTATCCTTTATTTTAATTATCAACTCGCTATTAGGTGTGTGGGCAGGACCTGGTGCAAGTGTTTCTGATTTTACGCAAAATGCAAAATCTACTAAAACACAAGTGGTTGGTCAAATTTCAGGTATTGTAGTTGCCCACATTTTATTCGCGATTGCTAGTGTGTTCATCATTATTGGTGGCTCGATTTATCTTGGACATCAAGAATGGAATATCCTAACAATTATTAATGAATGGAGCAACTTCTGGGCGATTCTGATATCTACTGGTGTGCTATTGATGACGACGATTTCAACAAATGCGACGAGTAATATCATCCCAGCAGCATATCAACTCACTGCACTTTTACCAAAATGGATTAACTATCGTCGTGGTGTAATTATTGCCTCGGTACTGAGTATAGTCATTATGCCGTGGAAGATGATGGAAGAGGAAGATAGTATTTTCTTATTCCTAAACGCGATAGGTGCTATTCTTGGTCCGGTAGCAGGTGTTATGATTGTTCATTTCTATATTGTGTCTAAATGTCACATTGATATAGATAAGTTGTATTTTGATTTGAAAGAAAAAGAGCACAAAATACCACGTATTAATATTTCTGCATACGTCGGAACGGTTGCTGGTGTCATCATTTCACTATTAGGATTTTTACCAGCATTTACAGTGATATCAGACTTTTCTTGGTTTATAGGCTTTGTCATTGCCGGTGGTGTTTACTTAATTTTACATTATGTATTCCATGCAGAAAGTAGAAAAAAAGGAGGAGCAGATTATAATGAAGTATGATTTGATTATTAAGAATGGTTTAGTCATTTTAGAAGACGGAGAGCAACAAGTTGAAGTCGGTGTTAAAGACGGTAAAATTGTCGCTATTGGTCAAGCATTGGGAGAAGCTGAACAAGTTATTGACGCACAAAATCAAATTGTTTCACCTGGTATGGTGGATGCGCATGTGCATATAACTGAGCCAGGCGGTGGCTATCGTGATGGTTGGGAAGGATATGTTACAGGGACAAATGCTGCTGCTAAAGGTGGCGTGACTTCATTTGTGGAAATGCCATTAAACCAAGTTCCAGCTACAACTGACAAAACGTCTATCCAAGCAAAATTTGATGCTGGAAAAGATGAATTATCAGTGGATGTTGCAAGTTATGGTGGTTTAGTACCATATAACTTAAACGGTGGTATTCAAGAATTAGATGAAGCAGGTGTTGTGGCTTATAAAGCTTTCTTAGCAACATGTGGTGACCGTTCTATTGAGGGTGACTTTGAAAATGTTGATGATTATTCATTATATGAAGGTATGAAGCAAATTGCTAAGACTGGCAAAATTTTATCAATTCATTCTGAAAATGCGGCAATCACTGATCGATTAGGTGAGATCGCAAAAGAAAATGGTGAAACGACATTAAGTGCTTACGTGGATAGTCGTCCGGTATTTACAGAAGTTGAACCAATTCGTAAAATTATTTTATTTGCTAAGGAAACGGGCTGTCGTGTGCACATTGTACACGTTGCTTGTGAAGAAGGCGTTGATGAAGTCATCAAAGCACAGCAAGAAGGTGTAGACATTACTTGTGAGACATGTACACACTACTTGTACTTCTATAAAGAAGAATTAGATGACATTGGACCAGTTGTTAAGTGTTCTCCACCAATCCGTGAGCAATCTCGTTTAGAGGGAATGTGGAACCGCGTATTAAACGGTGATATTAGTTTTGTAACATCTGACCATTCACCTTGTACGCCAGACTTAAAAGATACTGACAATGCATTTGAAGCATGGGGTGGTATTGCTGGATTACAAAACAACGTAGACATTTTATTCGACGAAGGTGTTCAAAAACGTCAAATGCCATTAACAAAATTTGCTGATATTATTGCGACAGCACCAGCAAAACGCTTTGGTTTAGATACAAAAGGTAGTATTGCAATCGGTAAAGATGCTGACTTCGTATTTATTAAACCAGACGCACCTTATACATTACAAGCTGAAGATTTAGCTTATCGTAACAAAATGAGTCCATATATCGGTCGTGAAATTGGTGCTCAAGTCACACGTACAATTTTAAGAGGACAAGAAATTTATAGTGATGAAGCAGGTATTTCAGACAAACGTATTGGACGTTTTATCTAAAAGTTTCTTGAAAAGCTTGAAGTTAAGGATGTTGGAATATTAAAAACAAGCGCAACAAGGATTAATCCGTTTACTAAATGGATTGGTCCATACTGTCTACAAAGTCTCTGACTTTGTTGGCAGTTTTTTTATGCGCGCTTTCTAGGGCCATTGCCTTAGCTGTAGTCTTTCGCTAGTGTGCTTACCACAGGAGTAGGTATAAACCACTGCCAACATCACTCAAAATGATTACAATATATCAATCAAATCAGTGAGACAAGTGATTCAAAGAAATAGAAGTAAATGTAGCAGACCATTGATATTTAGGATAGAGCTGAAGATTTGAAATTTATTAATACTGTAAAGAAACAAAAACTGATCCATTTATTAACGGGACTATTTTTTGTTTTCACAAGCTCTGAACTCGGTTTGAGTGAACGACTCTAGGGAATAATATTACATATTACATTTTTAAGTATCTACATATATCGCTTTTAAAGTGATTGGAGCTTAAAGTCATATTACTTTGATCAAAACATATGGTGAGATGCTTTAAAGCAAAGGGGTTGTAATATTTGGAAAAATTAATTTCTTTTTCGGATTGGTTATGGGGTTATCCACTTGTACTCCTGCTTTTGTTTGCAAGTGTATTTTTGACAGTCTATTTAAATTTTATTCAATTTAGGCATTTTTTCTATATGCTCAAACAAACATTTGGGAGTGTTAATAAAAAACCTAGAGGGGAAGGAACAATTACACCACGTCAGGCTTTAACTTCCGCCTTATCTTCAACTGTAGGTGCAGCTAATATTGTGGGTGTACCTACTGCGATAATGATGGGTGGGCCTGGTGCGGTATTTTGGATGATGGTTATCGCTTTTTTAGGCATGGCTTTAAAATTTAGTGAGAATGTCTTAGGTGTCCACTATCGTGAGCAAAATAAAAAAGGTGAGTTTGTGGGCGGTCCGACTTATTACATGAAAAAAGGCTTTAAAAACAAGAAGTTAGGCACAATTTTTTCGTTGATATTTGCCTTTGCGCTGATGATTGAAATTGTTCCAAGTATTATGGTTCAAGGTCATTCTGCAGCGAGCACGATGAAGGATACATTTAATGTGCCTATGGCGGTTTCTGGTGTTATATTAGCAGTTCTTGCTGCACTTGTCGTTTTTGGCGGTGTGAAACGTATTGCTTCGTTTGCTGAAAAAATTGTACCAATCATGGTTGGGCTTTACTGTTTTTTTGGCTTTTTAATCATTTTAATGAATATTAGTCATGTCCCTAATGTTATTTGGTTAGTGATAGAACAGGCATTTAATCCTACGGCAGCTATAGGAGGTACATTTGGTGCAGCATTAGCTACTACAATTCGTTGGGGCTTTGCGAGAGGGATTTATTCTAATGAAGCTGGTCTTGGTACATCGTCAATTGCGCATGCAGCTGCAAAAACGGACCACCCAGTTCGACAAGCTTTCTGGGGTATCAGTGAAATTGTGGTAGACACGTTAATCATTTGTAGTACCACTGGTTTTGTTGTTTTAGTTTCAGGTGTTTGGAAAGCGAGTGATGCGAAAGCACAGTCTGCAGCGTTAACTGCCAGAGCATTTGAAAATACTTTTGGTCAATTTGGAAGTATGATGGTATCTATTTCGATGATGTTCTTCGTATTTTCAACCGTTGTAGTAGTTATTTTTTATGGATCAAGAATGGCAGAATTTTTATTTGGACTTACGGCAGGTTGGGTGATGAAAACAATATATGTGCTTTCGATGATCGTAGGTGCGTTAGGTGCTGCACAACAATTGTGGGACTTGCTTGATTTGGCACTTGCAGCCGTATTGATTCCAAACGTTATCGCAGTGATAATGTTATCGCCAAAAGTGAAATCGTTAACCACAGATTTCTTTAAAAATTATAAATAAACCTTATTAATATAAAAAGTACCAAACCTCATACTTGTCATTACTAAAAGGAAATATTGGCTTTAACTTTTAGTACGATGCATCATGAATGAGTGTTATGGTACTTTTAATTGTTGATGATATTTATGATTTCGGGCTCTGAACTGGTAAATGATGTGTCGTATTATAGTCTAGGATGTGCGTGTTATTGTCGTTAATTTCTAATGTACTGAAACTACCATTAGCAAGTCTAGTAATACCAGTGCCGATTGCTCCATTAGAAAAATAATAGAATATAGCATTAATAAAGGCGCCGTGAGAGATAATTAAAATATTTTTATTTGTGTGATCTTGATGTACGGTCTGAATCCCCTTTAAAAAACGTTCGGTAATCATTGCTTCAGTTTCTTTGTTTGGATATTCACGATTCGGAAAACGCGCATCTCGTTCGTAATAAGTAAGGCCTTCTGCATCTCCAAATGCAACTTCAATAAATGATTCCTTTTCATAAAGCGGTATGTTTAACTTTTGTTGAATAATTTGTCCAGTTTCTTTAGCTCTTAGTAATGGGCTCGTAATCATGAGGTCCCATTCATTTTGAAGTAAGGAAGTGCCACAAGCTTGCGCTTGTTTTATGCCTGATTCATTCAATGGGATGTCTGTTCTGCCCTGTAATTTACCAGCAATATTCCAATCTGTTTCTCCATGTCTAATAAAACATATTTTTGTCATTATAAATCAACCTTTACCTTGATGTGTTTTAAGCAGTATCTCTTTGATATTATTAACGATTTTTCTATTTATTATGGTATAACACGAATTAAATTTCCACATATTATAAATAATCATAACACGTTTGCTTGTGTTAGATGGTGAAACACATATCAACAGGCGTTGGTTTCAAGAACCCTGTGTTTATGAAATGATGCATGATCATGATTGGTGTGATTATGCTGAAAGATTGTATATCATATTGCGATTGATAGGTCAAAAGACTAATATGCATTAAGTTTCCAGTACTGTGTCAACTTTTGCTAATTCGATCGTTGTTGCAATCATCACATTAATACCTTTTTCGATTTGGCTATCGGTTACAGACTCTTTTGGCGAATGACTAATGCCATTTTTACATGGAATAAAAATCATACTTGTAGGACAAATGGGTGCGAAATTCATCGCATCATGACCGGCACCACTATACATATAGCGATATTGATATGCTAGTGCCTTACAACCGTCTTCAGAAATCTTAGCAATCGCTTGATTAAATTGTCGAGGTTGATCCTGACCTAAATCTTCTAATTCATAATCTGCTTGACGTTTTGTGGTAATGGTTTCGATGTGCGTTTTCATCTCTTCGACAACTTTTTCTCGAATATCTTCATCTTTTCCTCGAATATCGATGAGTAGTGTGACTTCACCAGGAATTGCATTCATTGTATTAGGATAAACGTTGGCATACCCCACAGTCGTTACTATCCCCTTATCATGATAAGCCTGACCTAAGGCTTCGATTTTTAAAATGACTTCAGCAGCAGTAGTCAATGCGTCTGTACGCATCGGCATAGGTGTTGATCCTGAGTGGCTAGTAATACCAGCTATTTGTAACTTGAAGCGGTGTGGTGCAGCAATGTGTGTGACGATGCCAATATCTTTTTGATTATTTTCAAGAATTGGACCTTGTTCAATATGTAATTCTAAAAATGCTTTGATTTTGTTTCTTTCAAATAATGCTGCTTTACCGTTCATATCTTGTGCTAAAGGTGCAACAATATCGTAAAGTACGTTGCCATCGTTATCTTTGATAAATTTCATATCATCTTTTGTCATTTTACCAGTAAGGTATTTACTTCCTAAAGTTGCTTCGTTGAAACGTGTAGATTCTTCGCAAGCAAATGCAATAATTATAATTGGATGATCCGTTTCTATATGATGCGCGTTTAAATGTTCGACTACTTCCAGTGCACCAAGCACACCTAATAGACCGTCATATTGGCCGCCATCCTTTACAGTGTCGATATGTGAGCCTAGTACAATTGGTTTTAAAGAAGGATGCTTTCCTTCTCTACGTGCAATAACATTACCAAAGAAATCAAAGTAAACATCTAAACCTGCCTTTTGACATAACATTGAAAATTTTAAGGCTGCGACACGTTCTGGATGACTAAAAGCAATGCGGTTAATCCCCCCGTTTTTGGGGTTGCGAGCAAAATTATTAAATGTTTGAAAATTTTCTATTACATTTTGTAAGTTCATCATTAATCCCCTTCGATATTCAGTTTAATTTGATTCAAAAATTGAATAACTCGTTCATATACTGCTTTACTCGTTGAGTTAACTTCACGATCAAAATCATGGCTGTCTAGGTCTAAACGTTCAAAGTGACTCGTTTCAATTAATCTAGCTATATATTCACTTTCACTATAAGGTACATCAGGATCTCCTGTACAGTGTACAATGAACATAGGAGGGAAGTTTTTCATTTCTTGTGGTGTGATATTATAAGTGCTTTGTGTAGATGATTGAATCCCTAAATAGGACATCCAACGTGCTTGACCACGAACATATAAGTAAATTGGATATCTTGTTTGCAACGGCGCAGATGTTAATGGTTTAGATTGAATCAATTGATTTAATATTTTCGGTGTAATTTGTGTAGATAGCGCTTGATATTGTTTATTTGGCTTCAAAAAGGCAGGCACATGTACACGTGAGTAACCATAGAAATCAATGATACTATCAACTTTACGATGACGTGCGACAAGCATAGCTAAAAATGCACCGGCTGAACGTCCGAAGGTAATCAGTGGTAACGAAGGATAAAGTGATTTTAAATGATCGTAGTTACTCAGTGCATCTTCAATAATCGTATCAATATGACTTTCTGGGGCAAGTCGATAGGAAACCATTATTAAGTGATAGGATTCGGATAAAATATCTATATACGCTTGCGGTAAATCGTTTGGTTGTCCAAAAATGAGTCCGCCACCATGAAAGTACATAATGACGCCTTTAGGGCTTTGGTTTTTAGCTGCTATGATGGAATAAGGTAATGGAAAACCATCCTTTGATAGACAAGTAGCTTTTTGTTGAGTCAAATTGACCTAGCCTCCTATTAGATATATTTTGCTAAATATATTATCTCAAATAAAAAACACGACGTATTTGTATAAATCGAATAAAAGTAAAGAACATTATTGTTAGAATTGTGAATGATAAGTCATATGTAAACGCTTATAATTGTATGTGAAATGAAAAAGGAGTTGAATTACATGGACATCCGATCTTCTTTTGAGGCTCTAGACAAAAAATTCACTGCGTTTGGCGGTTTGACTGGTGGAGGCATCACGCGTCTACTTTATTCTAAAGAATGGTCAAATGCTGTACAAGCATTGAAAGAAACACTAGAAAAAGATGGATTTGAAACAGAATTCGATAGCATCGGCAACTTAAAAGGACGTATTGAAGGTAGTAAATACCCTGAACAAACAATTATGTCCGGCTCTCACATTGACACAGTTGTTGAAGGTGGCCATTTAGATGGTCAATTTGGTGTGTTAGCTGCTGTTGTTGCGATGCAGTCACTTAAAGCCGAATATGGCCAACCATTACGTTCATTAGAAATTTTAGCTTTAGCGGAAGAGGAAGGTAGTCGTTTCCCATTTGCTTTCTGGGGAAGTAAAAACTTCTTCAACTTAGCTGATAAAGCTGATGTAGATTCAATTGCTGATGGTGAAGGTGTTGCTTTTAAAGAAGCGATGCGTGAATGTGGCTTTGATTATCGAACAGCAGATAATGATTATAGTTACATAAAATCATTTATCGAAGTGCATATTGAACAAGGTAAAGTATTAGAGACGGAAAATAAATCAATTGGTGTCGTTAACGGCATCGTTGGTCAAAAACGTTATACGATTAACTTAAAAGGTGAAGCAAACCATGCAGGTACGACACCGATGGGCTTGAGAAATGACGCAGTTGTAGCTTTCAGCAAAATTGCTAATCAATTAACAGATCGTGCGCGAGAAATAGGTGATCCATTAGTCATTACATTTGGTCGTGTAGACCCAGTGCCAAATACAGTTAATGTGGTTCCAGGAGAAGTTACGTTCTCTATTGATTGTCGTCATATTAATCAAGATGAGTTAAATCAATTTGCAGAAGAAATTGATGCATGTATTAAACGTGTATCTGAAGAAGAAGGCGTGCAATGCGACATCGATTTATGGATGGATGAAGCACCGACTTTGATGGATGAACGCTTGGTTAAAGAAGTTCAAAATGCTGCTGAAACAGTAGTGGGTGAATCAAAGTGGAAATTAATGCCTTCTGGTGCAGGTCACGATTCTCAAATTTTTGCTAAATATGTGCCGACATCAATGTTGTTTGTACCATCTATTAATGGTGTGAGTCACAACGTTGAAGAAGAGACAAATGTAGAAGATTTAGTTAAAGGTATCGAAGTGTTAAAACAAGTATTATATAAACTTGCTTATAAAGAATAATACTTAGTCATAGACAACTAGAACAACATCATTGGGCTATATAAATAAACATGGTTCAACAAACTTTTTATAGAGAAAAGCAAAAAAGATTTTAAATACAGATAAAGAAAAGGAGCATTTTATTTATGGGTTATATTAATCATAATCAAGGATATAGAGAAGGTTTATTAGAAACACGTTCAGTAATTAAAAAAGATAACTATGCAGTCATCACACCAGATGGTTTAGTAAATAATGTTGTACCTGGTTTTGAAGATTGTGACGTAACGATTTTAGGTTCACCAAGACTTGGTGCGCGTTTCGTAGACTACCTCGTAACATTGAAAAATCAAGGTGGAAATAGACAAGGATTTGGTGGAAATGGTGTTCAAACATTCATCTATGTTGAATATGGAAACATCAACGCGTATGCAGATGATAAAAAATATGAATTGAGTGCAGGTGGTTATTTATATGTACCATCTCATCAAGTAATGACATTTGAAAATAGCAATCAAAATAATGACAGCCGAGTATTCTTATATAAAAAACGTTATCAACCTTTAGAAGGTTATACGCCAGAAGTTGTAACTGGAAACGTTAATGATATGGTTCAAGAGCCATATGAAGGCATGGAAGAAGTTAAAATTCTTGATTTGCTACCAAAAGAATTAGCATATGATATGAATATTCACATCTTGTCATTTAAACCAGGTGCTTCACACGGTTATATTGAAACACACGTTCAAGAACATGGGGCTTATGTATTAAGTGGGCGTGGTATGTACAACTTAGACAACGAATGGCAACCAGTTGATAAAGGTGATTATATCTTTATGGGTGCTTATGCACCACAAGCAACTTATGCTGTTGGTTTAGACGAACCATTCGCTTACATCTATTCCAAGGATGCAAATAGAGATATAGAAATTTAAGGAAGGTTGTTAGTCATGGAAGAGGGAGCATTAATATACGTCGAACGTGGTAAACTACGCCAATTATTTAAAGAGAAATTAACACACGCAGGTTTACCTGACGCGCAAGCTGAAAAAACAGCAGATCTGATGATATTTGCTGACGAACGAGGCATTCATTCACATGGCTCAGTTCGAATGCAGTATTATGCAGAACGAATTGCTAAAAAAGGTTTTAATTTGGAACCAGATTTGAAATTTACGAAGACGGGTCCTTCAGCAGGCACATACTTCGGCGATAATGCTGTTGGCCATTATGTTGCATATCAAGCGATGGAAGAAGCGATCAATTTAGCAAAATCCAGTGGTATCGGCATGGTAGGTATTCAAGAGATGGGGCATAGTGGTGCCATTGGCTATTTTGCAGAACAAGCTGCAAAACAAGGTATGGTTGCATTAACCGTATGCCAATCTGACCCAATGGTCGTACCATTTGGTGGTACAGAATCTTATTTTGGTACGAATCCAATCGCTTTTGCGTCACCACGAAAAAGTGGTAATCCTATATTGTTTGATATGGCAACAACGGTACAAGCGTGGGGGAAAATATTAGATGCACGCTCAAAAAACAAATCAATACCTAATACATGGGCAGTGGACAAACATGGTGAACCTACTGCAGATCCTTTTGAAGTAGCTGCGTTATTACCTGTTGCCGGACCAAAAGGTTACGGTTTGATGATGATGGTAGACATATTAGCAGGTAGCTTGTTAGGTTTACCGTTTGGTAAGCATGTCACTTCAATGTATGAAGATTTAAGTCAATATCGTAGATTAGGACAATTTCATATCGTAATTAATCCAGCATATTTTGGTGATGAAACACAGTTTTTAACACAGGTTTCTGACATGGTAGATGAGTTGCATGACGTTAAACCTGCTAAAGGTTTTGATCAAGTGTATTATCCAGGTGAGATTCAAGAAGAAGTTAAAAAACAATATGCAGAGCGAGGTATTCCAGTTCCGCAAGAAATTTATGATTATTTAATATCTGATGACATATATTAGGAAGTAATAAAAAGAAGTGAACGAGATAATTTAATGTAATAAATGGTGACTTATGACATTTAGCATGGTGCGTCTTTAGTAACTTCTTTTTTTACTGCTTGAAAACACAAATTTTAATGAAATATAACACAATAATAGTAATAAGGAGGTTGTAATATGCGTGTTTCTAAAAATGATTTATTTGATTTAATGAAAAATAAACTAGTTAAAGCAGGATTAAATGAAGATGCTGCAAAGGATGTCGCTGATGTTTTGACTTTTGCAGACCATAGAGGTATTCATTCTCATGGTGCAGTCAGAGTGGAATATTATGCGGAACGTATTGCTAAGGGAGGTATTACTGCTAACCCTGAGTATCAATTTGAGCAAACAGGTCCTTCGACAGGTGTTTTTGAAGGGGATAATGGCCCTGGACATCAAGCTGCGAAACAAGCGATGGAAAAAGCAATTGCAATGGCAAAAGAAAATGGTGTCGCAGTTGTTGGGGTGAAACATATCTCTCATAGTGGTGCCTTAGGTTACTTTGTGGAAATGGCATCTAAAGCAAACATGGTTGGTTTAAGTATGTGTCAATCTGATCCAATGGTCGTACCGTTTGGTGGTACAGAACCTTATTTTGGTACAAATCCAATTGCATTTAGTGCGCCGTCTAATGATGAGAGAATTATTACATTTGATATGGCGACAACAGTACAAGCATGGGGCAAAGTGCTCGATGCTAGAGCCAAACATCAATCTATTCCAGATACTTGGGCAGTAGATGCTAACGGCGAGCCAACAACAAATGCAAGAGATGTTCATGCACTAGTTCCAGTGGCAGGTCCAAAAGGTTACGGTTTGATGATGATGGTAGATATCTTGTCTGGAAGCCTGTTAGGTGTGCCACATGGTGTTCATGTTTCATCTATGTACAAAGACTTAACTAAAGGTCGTGACCTAGGACAATTACACATCGTCATTAACCCTGCATTTTTTACTGACTTAGATCAATTTAAATCACGTATTTCAACGATGTTAGATGAACTAAAAGCGCAACCAGCTGCTGAAGGATATGGAGAAATATTCTATCCAGGTGAACGTGGACGCTTACGTAGTGAAAAATACGATGAAAAAGGCATTGAAATAGTTGATGAAATTTACGATTACTTAGTGTCAGAGGATGTACACTTTGATCGTTATCATGGAAAAAATAGATTTGCAGAATAATAACGGAGGAATAGTATGTTATACACAATAATTAAAGAAAACACGTACCAAGATTCGATTGTATTAATGTTGTTATCGAATAAATTGTCTGCTATTGATGGTGTGAACCAAGTTTCAATTATGATGGGCACGCCTGCCAATAAGGATATTTTCAAATCATCAGGATTTGACACTGAAGCATTAGATAATGCGAAACCTAATGACATCGTTGTTATCGTAGATACTGATGATGAATCTAAAGTTGATGAAGTTAATGAACAAGTTGATGCAGAACTCAAAGGTAAAGGTGAAGAGGATGACAAGTCTAAAAAGCAAGACGAAGCTTCAAACTGGAACCGTGCTTTAGAATTAGCAAACAATCCAAACTTGGCATTAATTTCAATTCCTGGTCAATATGCAGCGATGGAAGCTGAAACTGCTTTGAAAAACAATTTAAATGTATTTATGTTTAGTGATAACGTTGCAAAAGCTGACGAAGTGCGCTTAAAACAAATGGCGCATGAAAAAGGATTATTAGTGATGGGGCCTGACTGTGGTACAGGGATAATCCATAGCCTACCACTTGCATTTACTAACACAGTGAACGAAGGTGACATTGGCGTTATCGGTGCTTCTGGTACAGGTATCCAAGAAGTGACT
The DNA here is from genome assembly GCF_016743055.1 of Staphylococcus sp. 11-B-312. Lineage (NCBI taxonomy): Bacteria > Bacillati > Bacillota > Bacilli > Caryophanales > Staphylococcaceae > Staphylococcus > Staphylococcus sp. 11-B-312. The sequence continues at coordinate 2,546,470 of NZ_CP068241.1, read as the reverse complement.
ACTATCATTGACCGTGAAGGCAAAGGTGTGACAAATGCAATCGGTACTGGCGGTCGTGACTTATCAACTGAGGTTGGTGCGATTACGATGTTAGATAGTATAAAAGCATTAAATGCCGATCCTAAAGTTAAAGTCATTACTGTTATATCTAAACCACCAGCTAAAGAAGTCGAAGAAAAAGTATTAAATCTTCTACGTAATATTGAAAAACCTGTGGTTACCTTATTCTTAGGTTCTAAACCAACTTACACAGAAGAAAATATCTATCATGCATATACTTTAGAAGAAGCGGCACGCGTATCTGTCCAACTATCTAATGATGAAACGCCGCAATTTAACCCAACTTTTAAGGAAAATCTTGGTATTAAATTTGCTGACAATCAAGACGGCATCAAAGGATATTATTCAGGTGGTACTTTAGCTTCAGAAGCAGCAATGTTAGTGAAGGATACTTTAGGCGACGCTTCAGGTGAAGTAACACCAGAAGGATTCTCATATAAAGGTGGAAACCATGAAATTATCGACTTAGGCGATGACATTTATACACAAGGTAGACCACATCCAATGATTGATCCATCGAAACGCATTGAAATGTTAGAAACATCATCTGATGATCCATCAACTGCTGTAATTATGTTAGATAATGTTATTGGTTATGGTAGTCATGATGATATGGCTAGCGAACTTGCACCGACAATCAAAACGATTTTAGACAAAGTTAAAGCTAATGGTCGTTCATTAGCAGTGCTTGCTACAGTTGTTGGTACGCAACATGATCATCAAGGGTATGATAATCAAGTTAAAACTTTAAAAGAAGCTGGTGCGATTGTTTGTGAAACAAACGACCAAATGGTTCGTACTGCGCTTAACTTAGTTGGCAGCAGCGTAGCACAACCAAAATTATCAACGAAATCATTTGATTCAGAACCTGTAGATTTAACTGTCGATGAAAAAGTGATGAATTTAATAAACATGAAACCAAGCGTGATTAACATTGGATTGAAGAGCTTTACTGAAGCAATCCAAGCAAGCGATGCACCAGTCGTTCAATTCAACTGGCGTCCAATTGCAGGAGGAGACGAAAAATTAATGAAAGTACTGCAATTCTTAAACAATTATGAAGGAGAGACGGTATAAAATGGCATATAAAACAATAGATGAAGCTAACCAAGCAGTCATTGATAAGATGATTGCAGCAGCACCATTTTTAGTGGATGTCGTGCCAGCTAAATCTAAAATTCCTGAACTCAAAGAAAACGTATTATTACATGCTGGCCCACCAATTAAATATGAAAATATGACTGATCCTATGCAAGGTTCTTGTGTCGGTGCAATTCTTTTTGAAGGATGGGCAGACAATGAACAAGACGCACGTAAATTGTTAGAAGAAGGTCAAATCACTTTCATCCCTTGTCACCACGTCAATGCAGTGGGTCCAATGGGTGGTATTACATCAGCTAATATGCCTGTACTTGTTGTGGAAAACAGAGAAACAGGTAACGAAGCATATTGCCAAATGAACGAAGGTATCGGCGCAGTATTACGTTTCGGTGCTTATAATGATACAGTAGTCAATCGTCTTCACTGGATGAAAGATGTTTTAGGACCGGTATTAAGTAAGGCATTACACAAAATGAACGATGGTTTAAATGTGAACGTATTAATCGCTAAAGCAATTGCAATGGGTGATGAATTCCACCAACGTAACATTGCAGCTTCATTAGCTTTCTTAAAAGAAGTTACGCCTATCATCTCATCATTAGATGATGTTGAAGCAGAAAAACGTACTGAGGTATTACAATTCTTAGCTGATACAGACCAATTCTTCTTGAACATAGCGATGGCTACAGGTAAAGCTATGATGGATGCAGCACGTACAATTGAGCACGGTACAGTTGTAACAGCGATGTGTCGTAACGGTGAAAACTTTGGTATTCGTATCGCTGGTATGGGCGATGAATGGTTTACTGCACCAGTCAATACACCACATGGGCTATTCTTCACAGGTTACTCTGCTGAAGATGCTAATACTGATATTGGTGACTCAGCGATTACTGAAACGATTGGTGTTGGTGGTATGGCAATGATCGCTGCACCAGCTGTAACTAGATTCGTTGGTACTGGGGGCTTTGATGACGCATTAGATATCAGTAATGAAATGACTGAAATTTGTATCGGTGAGAATCCAAACTTTGCCATCCCTACATGGAACTTTAAAGGTGCTTGCTTAGGTATTGATGCACGTAAAGTCGTTGAAACTGGTATTACGCCAGTTATTAATACAGGTATTGCTCATAAAATTGCAGGTTATGGTCAAATCGGAGCAGGTACCGTTCACCCACCGATTGAATGTTTCGAAAAAGCAATTACGGCATATGCTGAGAAATTAGGTTTTAAAGCGTGATTTTCCGCGCAACAGCTATAGGCAATATTGCCCAGGAAATATTGGCAAATCATCAAACCTTTTATGTGCATAGTATATTTAACAAAGGATTCAATATTGTCAATGATGCGCAAGAACTGGTATTTATAGGTACAGATGAAAATGGCATGTTTCCGTTCGGCATATTAATAGATCAACAAACGAAACAAAGTTTGTTAAAAGAGATTGCTTTAAACCAACAAATCTCTATAGGTCCTAACACGATATATATTAGTAAAACGTGCCAACTTGTGTGGCATGTCCCATCATTGCCATTTAAAGACTTCGCTGAAAAGGTAAATAATGATGAACTCAAGCAGAATATATCGACATATGATTTTACGATGTATGAAGAAGGTGACTTTGACCGCCAAACAATGAGCCGAATCATACATGCGCTTAAAGATGAAGATGTTGAAACCGTAGAACATTATTATCGCTACTTAATTGGTAGAGGAAAAGGGCTCACGCCCTCTGGTGATGACATTCTAACTGGTATGTTGTTCATTCATTTTACTGATCCTTATATTAGAAAACCAAATTTAGAAAAGTTAAAACAACTACTTGATGAACCATTAACAACACTAGTAGGAGAAACATTTTTAAAATGCGCACAGCAAGGGTTGTTTAGTTCGAAAATATCAGAGTTACAACATGAGCCGTCACTGGCAAATATTGAGCGACTGCTTAAAGTAGGTTCGTCATCAGGAAGAGACACAGTATATGGCATGTTTGTAGCATTAACTTGAAGGAGTGAAACGTATGAGTAAGCGTGTTGTACTTGCTTTAGGCGGTAACGCTATTTTACAACCTAAACAAGAAGCGTCATACGACAATCAATATAAAAACGTGTTTGCTGCTACACGAAAAATGGCAGAGTTGAAAAAAATTGGACATAACGTTGTCATTACACATGGTAATGGACCACAAGTCGGTAATATTATTGCACAAAATGAAGCGGCAAAAGACGTTGTAGATCCACTTCCAATCAATGCATGTAACGCTGAATCACAAGGATTTATTGGTTATATGATGGAAGAATCTTTAAAAAATCATTTACATGCATTAAATATTCAAAGCGATGTGGTAACATTATTAACAATGGTAGAAGTGGATAAAGATGATAAGGCATTTGATAATCCAACAAAACCAATTGGCGTATTTTTTGACGAAATTGAAGCAAAACGCCTAGAAGAAACGCATGGTTTTGTGATGGTAGAAGATGCTGGTAGAGGTTACCGTCGTGTTGTTCCTTCACCAGAGCCACTCGTGATTCACGGTGTCAATCAAATCAAAGCATTGATTGACCAAGCGATCGTTATTTCATCTGGTGGCGGTGGTATACCAGTTTACCGTGATGAAAACGGGAATATTCAAGGTGTGGAAGCGGTTATCGATAAAGACCGCTCTGGTTTAAAACTTGCGCAGCAAGTTGAAGCAGACACATTTATGATGTTAACAGATGTATCAAATGTTTGTGTGAACTTTGGTAAACCGAACGAAAAGAAATTAGCAACAATTTCAGTTGAACAAGCAAAAACTTATGTTGCCGAAGGGCAATTCCCTGAAGGAAGTATGTTACCTAAGATTGAAGCTGCGATTCAATTTGCTGAAATGGGTAAAGAAGCGATTATCTGTTCATTAGATGATGCAGTTGAAGCATTAGAAGGTAAAGCAGGTACACGTATTATATTAAATGTTGAACAATAATGGATGAGTTCTTTAGAAACAATTACTTGCGAATCGTTCAAATGGTTTTCATTTGATCGATTCGTTGTATTATTATATTAAAAGGTTTGGAAGAAAGGTGGTATAAGATGACTGAACCCTATCGTATACATAGAATTAAAGAAAATTGGGGCGTAATTTTGGCAATTGTGTTTATTGCTTCTACTTTACGTGCGCCACTCACATCAGTAGGGCCTGTAGTTGATGAGATCAAGCATGTAATGGAAATTAATAACAGTGTTGCTGGCATCTTAACTACTATACCGCTCATTATTTTTGCGATTGTTTCTCCATTAGTATCGAGAGTAACGTCGCGTATCACAATGTCTCGTACAATTCTGTACTCTACTATATTACTAATAATTGGATTGTATTTACGTGTAGCTGGTGATTTTACTTTATTTATTATTGGTACATTAGTATTAGGGATAGCAATTGCATTTGGTAACGTTGTACTACCTAGCTATGTAAAATGGTATTTCCCAATGCAAATCGGCATTGCTACGGGCATTTATAGTGGAACTATGAACTTTACAGCAGGCTTAGGTGGCGGGTTAAGCTTCCCATTATCACAAACATCACTCGGTTTTAGGTTGTCACTGTCATTTTGGATTATTCTAGGTATTATCGCGATTATTTTGTGGATTCCTAAAGCACGTCAAGGTGCGCAATTAGAACAACATACAATTGATCAAACACAAGTCAAACATCGTAAGAAAGTCAATATTGTCAAATCTAAATTAGCTTGGATGGTTGCTTTGACGATGGGCTTCCAATCTATGGTATTCTATACCGTTGTCGCATGGGTGCCATCTATATTAGTTGATAGAGGGGTAGATCCATCCACAGCAGGTTATTTATTAATGCTCAATCAATTTTCTCAAGTACCTATGACATTTTCATTTCCAATTATAGCATCTAAATTGAAAGACCAACGTATATTGGTCGTTATTATCACAATTTTATTCTTAACTGGTTTTGGCTTATTCTTTACACAATCATTAGTGTTACTTGTTATTGGTATGGTTATTGCTGGTTTAGCAATGGGAGCATGTTTCAGTTTATGTATGACATTCTTCTCAATCCGTGCACGGACGAGTGATGGTAGTATTTCATTATCCGGTTTTGGTCAATCTGTAGGATACTTAATTGCAGCGATTGGACCATTTTTAATTGGATACTTGCATGATTTCACAGGAAATTGGATATCAGGCATTGTTGCATTATTACTCATGTCATTACTATTTTTTATTTTTGGTTATCCTGCAGCTAAAAATAGAGTTGTAGAAGATGAATAATAGCAAAGACTTAAATTTATAATGAAAAAATTAAAAAGGTACGACACCAATGGTTTTTGATGGGCACCTCTAAAGTTGGACTAAAAATCTAACTTCTGAGATGTGCATCATTTTAGGATTGGAGTTGTACCTTTTTTGATTTATATAGTCAAATGATGTGTTGAAATCTTATGATATCGCATTATTATCATAGTGATTGATAAGTGTTTTAATTGCGTTTTCTATATCAAGATTTTTGATATGACCTTGAGCAAGAAGGTGAGTTGCAAATGCAGCTAAAAATGTTAAGATATTCTGTTTTTGGATAGCATAACCCATGATACCGATTCTCCATATTTTACCTTTTAACTCTCCAAAGGATCCTGCAATTTCTATGCCATAATTTTTTAATAAACTGTCTCTGAATGCTATATCATCTATACCATCAGGAATATTAACGCATATAACCATTTTCATTTCGTTCGATTCATTGCCGTATATTTCGAGTCCTAATGCCTTCAAGGCTGCTTTTAAACCTTCTTGGTGAAAGGCATGCCGTTGCGCACGTGCTTCCAGTCCTTCAGATAGTGCTAATCTTAGACCAGTATGAAGTGCATATATTGCAGTCGTTGCTTCAGTATGGTGATTTAAACGTTTTGGGCTCCAATAATCTTGTAATTGTGCTAAATCTAAATAATTACTTCTGATAAAATGATCTGGTTCTGTGGTTTCAGTAGAGCGAATGCCAAGTTCTACACGTTTGCGCGCATTGATGGCATCACTAAATCTATCGTTGAAAGTAATTGGGGTAATACCTGAAGGAATAGATAAACATTTTTGAGCGCCACCGATGACTGCATCTAATTCCCACTCATCTACTGGAATAACCATACCTTGGTATGTAGCCACAGCATCAACAACAGAAAATATCCCTCTTTCTTTACATGCTCGACCAAGTTGATCAATTGGTTGCAATCTACCAGTCGATGTTTCACCGTGTACAATAGCAAGTACTTTTGGTTGATATTGATCTAATGCTTCAATGATTTCTGATTGTTCAAACACCTCTCCCATTGGTTTATAAATGCTGTGAACGATACCACCAGCACGCGTAACCAGTTCAGCGAATAAATAGCCAAAACGTCCGATGACTGGAACTAGGACATCATCACCAGGTTTAACAATACTGGAAATCACAGCTTCTAAGCCAGCACGACTTGTGCCATCAATAGGAAATGACCATTGATTTTTTGTTAAAAAAGATTTACGAATTAGTTCCATTGTTTGATTCATAATGTCTACAAATTCATAGTCAAATTGACCTAAAATAGAGTTTGACATTGCTTGTGAAACGCGGGGGTCTACGCTAACAGGGCCAGGTGTCATAATTAATCTTTTGTTGATTTTTAAATCATCCATATTTATTACCTCGTTTTCCTTTAAATTCCGTCATTATATATTATACTTTATTAAAGCTGAGTTATATTCGTCAAAATCGATAATTATTTAACAATCATTTATCTGAATATTACAAAAATAAAGAAGATAAATAGAAATTATCCTATATACTTGCATGTAGATAAAATGAATTTCAATAGTTTCAGTATTTATAAATGTTTGAAAGAACTTACATAAAATTGTACACTATATAAGCATGCCAAGGGCATGCACACACTATGGGTCGCTGTGAGCATGCCTTAGGCATGTTTCCAGACTTCCTCATAGAAGCAAGCTACTTCCATTAAGGAAGTGGCTTGTATTTTTTTGAGAGATAGTCGTTTGAGCAATCTTGATTTTCATTAATCATAACGCGTTGTATCGTAAACGATTTTCTATTACAATGTGTATGGATGTTAAAAGTTGGAGTGACAATAGATGATAAATGTAAAAGAACCTAATCCGATATTTTTGGAAAATAAATCTTCTGAACGTGCTATATTGTTATTACATTCATTTACAGGTACGATTAGAGATGTAAAATTATTAGCTACAAAATTAAATAAAGCTGGTTTTACATGTTATGCGCCTTCCTATAAAGGGCATGGCTTATTGCTCGAATCATTGATGGCTTATGACGCAGAGGATTGGTGGCAAGATGCGCTAGAAGGATATCAATATTTGCAAGATCAAGGTTATTCAAATATAAGTGTATGCGGCATCTCATTAGGCGGTATTTTGTCTTTAAAATTGGCGGAAGAAAAGCAGGTTGCTTCTGTTGCAGTGATGTCGACACCGTTTAGTAAAGACGATGCTGGACTTGCAAAAAGGCTGGAATTTTATGGAGAACGCATGGGAAACTTAGTAGGTTTGTCACAAGAAGCAATACAACAACAGATGAATCAAATTGAAAACTATGCCGTTGGTTTTGATAAATTTAAAAAACTTGTTGATGATGCGATGGCACACTTAAATCAAATTTCTGTCCCTATTGCTATAAAGTTTGGCGAACAAGATGAAAAGGCTTATGAAGCTAGTGCAAATTATATTTATAATCAAATTGAGCATGAGGATAAAGAAATTCAAGGTTATCCTACGTGTAAACATTTAATGACGTATGGTGAAGGTCATTTGGATGTAGAGCAAGATGTGATAGCGTTTTTTGAAGATTATACATAAACAATTTAAATACTAAAAAGGATGGTTTCTACCCAATATGAGTAGAGCCATCCTTTTATGTTTCAATATGTTTAAAATTAAGTTCTCCAAAATGTAGTACAATTCGCTTTGTCTTCGATATTGAATTGAATCATGGACTGCAATAGTTCATAGTTAACGTCTTGTGTCCATTTAATACGAAATAAATTATTGGTTTGTGAATATCCAGATTCTGCAATCTGTTCAGTAAATTCAGCCATTCCTTTTGCTTCAGGTGCTACTGAGAAATGCTGTTTAGATTTACTAAAAGCAATAATAAACGTACCGTGATGCGTAAACATCGGTTGATTCCATTTTACTGTTGTTTCGAGTTCAGGAAAAGTCTCAGAAATCCAATTAAAGATAGCTTCCATTGTGGCTGTTTGTTTGTCATTTTCTAATGACTCCAAAAATTCATTAAATTCAGTCATACCCAATCACAATCCTTAAATAGCAAATTTTATTATATAGCTAACATGTATTATACCAATTACATACAAATATATCATTTTATAGGTGAGTGAATATAATGGAAAATTCTAAATTATGCGTATAAACAACTTTAAAAATCCGAAAACCTTTTTGAAATTTTACTATTTTACATAAAAAATACATCCCATAGTTGAAGGGATGTATTGATGAGAATGGATATGTGTTGACATACCGTCTGGTTAATAGTGCGCACTAACTTAAGTCATTTTAGCTTGCGATTTAGCATAGCAGAAATCGATAATAATACCGATTAGCAGACACACTATAAATGGTATCAACCATGCTAATTGGATATTTGCTAATGGGAAATGCGCATATACAACATTAAGTATTTTAATTAAATTAAAGTCATTTAATATTTGTAATAAAGAAATAATCAATGTTGCAATTGTTGGTATGATAAAGCTATATTTCATTTCAAATGAGATGAAGATACTCAATAACGAAATAAGCACTAATACGATAGATGTTGGATAAATAAATGTAAGTAATGGTACAGCAATTTCCAAAATAAGTTCTAATCCTAAAGTAGAAACAGTAAAACCTAATATTGAAAAGATAAGTACAAATAATTTATAAGAAATCTTTGGTAATTTTTTCATTGCAAACGCTGAACAAGCATTTACAAGTCCAATACAAGTTGTTAAACAAGCTAGTATCACAATTATCCCAAAAATTAAGTTTCCTAAAGACCCAAATACACGTAATGAGTTAAAAGTTAAAATATCTGTGCCATCTTTTAAGCCTGTTTGATCAGTTGTCGCGCCAACATAAGCTAAAGCAAAATAAATGATAAATAACAGCACGGCAGAAATAAAACCTGCTTTCACAACATTTTTAACTAATAACTTTGGTTCATTAATACCATTTAATTTAAAACTTTGAACAATGACTACTGAAAAAGCGAGTGCAGCAACGAGGTCCATTGTGAAATAACCTTCTAAGACACCAGACACAAGTGGTGTTTGCGCAAAGTCGCCACCAGCTTTACCAATTGAACCTTCTGGTTTAATAATAACTAAAATACATAAAATAGCGATAATGCATATTAAAATAGGTGTTAGGTATTTACCTAAATTATCTATGATTCGATTTGGATAAAGTGCAATCAAGTAAACAACTAAGAAGAAGACTGCTGAAAATATAATTAAAGTTAATTGATTATGTACAGGTAATACGTTTTTCGTGCCAATTTCGTAAGCGACATTTGCAGCACGTGGTATACCATATAATGCACCAATAGATGCATAAATACAGATTGCAAAAATCGTACCAAATAACGGATGGACTTTGTTACCAATACTTTCAACGCCACCGTTCATATAAGCTACGACGATGACTGTTAAATATGGTAATAAAATACCAGTGATTGAAAATCCTATCATTGAAACCCACATATTTTCTTGAGCTGTATATCCTAACATAGGTGGAAATATTAGATTTCCGGCTCCAAAGAAAAATGAGAATAACATTAGACCAGAAATCAGTATGAGTCTATTCATTTTAATACCTCTATTTTTTTAAAATTATTTGTTGCAAAACATACATTAATATAACATAAAAGTTATATGAATTCAATGAAATTTCAGAAAATTAGAATGTCTAAAATGTTAAATGAAGTAGTTTTTAATGTCATGTTTGTAAATGTGATGATATCGAGTGTTTTAAGTAATTAACTATTGAGCTCAATTCAAAAAAATGTTATAGTAGTTTCCTATGTTACATAAACGCTTTAACGCAGTAAAGAATAATAGGGTGTAAAGGATGTATGAAAGATGCATAATGAATCTCAATGGAAGTCATCGCTCGGTTTCATATTGGCAAGTGCGGGGTCTGCGATAGGGCTAGGCGCAATGTGGAAATTTCCATATATGGCAGGTATTTATGGTGGTGGGGCTTTCTTATTAATGTTTTTAATATTTACACTGTTTGTAGGACTGCCATTATTAATGATGGAATTTACAGTGGGAAAAATGGGCAAAACATATACTACTAAAATATATGAAAAATTAACAAATAGAAAATGGTTAAATATTATAGGATGGAATGGTAATTTAGCTGTATTTATCTTATTTGGTTTTTATAGTGTCATCGGTGGTTGGATTATCATTTATATATTTAATGTATTACTTCAAATATGCTCGTTTAATGGTGGTAAATTAAGCCAAATAGAATTTGAATCTATTATAAGTAATCCATGGTTGACGGTTACAGGCCAAGGGATATTTATTTTGTTGACGATGTTCATTGTAATGATGGGAGTTGAAAAAGGATTAGAAAAAGCATCTAAATTTATGATGCCATTATTATTTATCTTCCTTATTATTATTGTTGTTAAATCGCTAACTCTCGATGGCTCGTTCGAAGGATTGAAATATATGTTGCAACCACGATTAGAAGATATTTCAATAGAGGGGATTTTATTTGCGCTAGGCCAATCGTTTTTTACACTGTCATTAGGAACAACAGGCATGATTACATATGCTAGTTATGCATCTAAAGAAATGACTATTAAAACTTCGGCTGTTTCTATTGTAGCGATGAACATTCTAGTATCTGTGTTAGCAGGTTTAGCAATTTTCCCTGCGATTTCAGCTTTCGGTTATAGTCCAACTGAAGGACCTGGATTACTATTTAAAGTGTTACCAAAAGTATTTGATCAGATGGCATATGGTTCAGGTTTTTATTTTATTTTTTTGATATTATTTTTATTTGCAGCACTTACTTCTTCAATTTCGTTACTAGAACTCAATGTGTCAAACTTTACTAAAAATGATAATTCGAAACGTAAATCTGTATCGTTTTATATAAGTGTACTTGTTTTTATGATAAGTATTCCTGCAACATTATCTTTTGGAAGTCTGAGTCATGTAAAATTTGCAGCAGGTACTATTTTTGACAACATGGATTTCTTAGTTTCCAACATTTTAATGCCTATAGGTGCGTTGGGAACAACACTTGTTGTAGGACAATTACTTGATAAACACGCTTTAAAAGAACACTTTGGAAAAGATAAATTTAGGTTATTTATGCCTTGGTATTATCTCATTAAATTTATTTTACCAGTCGTTATTATATTAATATTTGTCGTACAATTTTTATAGCAATTAAATAACATTAATTATTAGCCCTTTATCATATCAATGTGAAAATTGAGTATTGATAAAGGGCTTTTTTGAATAATTTGTAAAGTATGAATTAAGTTATTATATTTTTATTTATATTGTTGACTATTTTTTATTTGTTTAGTAAGGTCAAATTAAATTATTTATTTAAAAAATTTGTTGTAGTGCATTAATTGTTTTAAATAGATAATTTAATTTTTACTATTATTTGAAAACGTTTTCTGAAAGGAGTAATTTATGAAAGAGATTATTGGTAAAATTTTCGAATTAGTACCGCGTTTTATTTTAAATCTATTCATTTAGCAAAAGGAAGTTTGTTATTTATTAAATTCTATTAACCAAGAGGTGTCTAGTATGGAACAGAAAAAAAACAAATATAGTATTCGCAAATTCACTTTTGGCGCATCATCTATATTAATTGGAGCTTTACTCTTTATAGGCGTAGACAATGCGCAAGCTGCTGAAACAGAAAAACAAGCAAGCGAAATGAGTTATCAGGACATTGGGGAACATGTTGGGGAAACAAATAGTGATAACACTACTGGGGAAAGTAGTGTACCGGTTAATAAGAATAATAATTTAGAGTATGATAAACAAACTTCAGAAAATCAAAGCTTACATAATGATAAATTAACGACTGATGCAGAAAACGTAAATAATGAAAAGGTAGACTTAGAAAATAATAAAAATAACACAACAGAAGAAGTAGATCCAGACTACAATAAACAAGATAAAGGCAAAGCAGAGGCAACAGAAGAAGTAGATCCAGACTACAATAAGCAAGATAAAGCCAAAGTAGAGACAACAGAAGAAGTAGATCCAGACTACAATAAGCAAGATAAAGCCAAAGTAGAGACAACAGAAGAAGTAGATCCAGACTACAATAAGCAAGATAAAGCCAAAGTAAAGACAACAGAAGAAGTAGATCCAGACTACAACAAGCAAGATAAAGCCAAAGCAGAGGCAACAGAAGAAGTAGACCCGGACTACAATAAACAAGATAAAGGCAAAGTAGAGACAACAGAAGAAGTAGATCCAGACTACAACAAGCAAGATAAAGCCAAAGCAGAGGCAACAGAAGAAGTAGACCCGGACTACAACAAACAAGATAAAACTAAAACAGAGGCAACAGAAGAAGTAGACCCGGACTACAACAAGCAAGATAAAACTAAAACAGAGACAACAGAAGAAGTAGACCCGGACTACAACAAGCAAGATAAAACCGAAGCACAGACAACAGAAGAAGTAGATCCAGACTACAATGAACAAGATAAAGTAAAAGAGATGAAAGTAAATGAAAGTGCATCCCAATCAAAATCTCAAAATGATATTAAATTTGGGCAATTAAAAAATGACAATTTAGCTAACGAAGATAGCCAAAGCAATCAACAGAAAAACGATCCAGATAAAAATTTAGCTTTACTTAAGAAAAATGCGGTTGCTACAACAAATAATCAAGTGAACCAACAGAACGCTGAAAAAACGCAAGAACAACCAACAAAAAAAGCGAAACAAGGCCAATATAAAAACCAAGATCCCATTATATTAGTACACGGTTTTAATGGTTTTACAGACGATATTAAACCATCTGTTTTACCTCATTATTGGGGAGGCGACAAATTAAATATTCAACAAGACTTAGAACAAAAGGGTTACAATGCATATGAAGCAAGTATTGGTGCGTTAAGTAGTAACCATGACAGAGCAGTTGAATTATACTATTACATTAAAGGCGGTACAGTAGATTATGGGGCTGCACATGCTGAAAAATATGGTCACGACCGTTATGGCAAGACATATGAAGGTGTATATAAAGACTGGCAACCAGGTCAAAAAGTTCATTTAGTTGGTCATAGCATGGGTGGACAAACGATTAGACAACTAGAAGAATATTTACGTAATGGTGATCCAGAAGAAATAGAATATCAAAAACAACATGGTGGCGATATAGCACCAGTATTTCAAGGTAATAACGATAACATGATTAGTTCAATTACTACCTTAGCAACACCCCATAATGGTACACACGCAGCTGATCAATTAGGTAATGAAACGCTTATCAGACAAGTTGCGTTTGATTACGCGAAACTAAAAGGTAATAAAAATTCTAAAGTTAGCTTTGGTCTTGAGCAATGGGGTTTAAAACAAAAAGATGATGAGACATATAATCAATATGTTAAACGATTGAAAGACAGTAAATTATGGACGACAAACGATAATGGCTTTTATGATTTAACCAGAGCAGGAGCGACTGAATTAAATAAAAAAACTTCACTAAATCCGAACATCGTTTATAAGACATATACTGGAGAATCTACAAGAGATGGATTATTTGGTAAACAAAAATCAGATATTAACATGTATTTACCTATGGGATTAACAGGTAATGTGATTGGAAAAGCACCTGAAAAAGAATGGCGTGTCAATGATGGCCTGGTTTCAACAATTTCAGCATTACATCCATTTAATCAAGCACATGTAGAAGCATCGAACCAGGTTCAAAAAGGTGTTTGGCAGGTGACACCAATTATGCATGATTGGGATCATGCGGACTTTGTTGGACAAGATAGTAATGATACAAAGCGTTCACAAGCAGAATTAAGACAATTTTATGAAGGTATTGCTTCAGACTTAGTAAAAACTGAAAACGCTGAAGCATAGATCAAGCGATGCAAATACATTTTATGAAGGTGAGGGTAAATGATGAGTGGAGACTTTTTTGATTTAGTAGGTTCATTATTCAATATATTGAAAACTTTATTTTCGTAAGAAAGTAGAAATAAATATAATGAAGGAAATTAAATATTATTATATAAAGAGAATGGTTTAAGACGATTTGATATGAAAAATTGAGCGAGGATAAATAATCAAAATTTATGGTTTTGATTTTATCCTCGTTTATTTTTTATTAAGCGTACTATGATTTGAGTCATATTTTCTTGAATACAATTTTTGTATAATAATGAAGTATGATAGGTGAATAAGCTTATTGAACGGGTAAAAGAAGTGAAACAAGACGTTAAAGAAGGAGGAGAGAAATAAAAAAAAGAACAACATCAGTGAATGGTTTCAGTGCAACTATTGGTTATAGTATGTATCAAAAAAAAGACTGATACATACCGTACCAGTCTCTTTATAGAGGTTAGAAATTATTTACCTGTGAATAAACCAACGATTTTTTTGATGATATCAATGATAAAGTCCATGTCTTTCACCTCACTTTTATTTGTTAACTTCACTATAAAAGACTTGTGCTAAATTTTGTTTGAAATTCCCTAAATAGTAATAAATTATTCCAAAATGGAATTTAATAAAAAAATATAACAATAAAGTATTCAAAAGTGTATGAAAGATGATTACATTATCATTTATACTTAATAGAAGCTTATTTTCAAAAAGCAACATTTTTTAAATATAAAATTTCCATAGAAACAAAGTAAATGTCAATTCGTAAATCAAAAACATTGATGTCTTAACATCATACTATTATCAAATTTTGTGAAATTAACTATATGTAATAAAGTTTAAAAAGACTGAGCGTAATTGTTTGCAGTGATACCGTATATTTTTTTGAATTGTCTATTTAAGTGTGTTAAATCAGAAAATCCTAATTCACTAACTGCTAAATGTATATCTTTATCTATTTCTATGATATTTTTTGCTTCTTTAATTTTGCTGTTTAATAAAAATTGATAAGGTGTTATCCCAGTTTGCTCTTTAAAATATCGTATAAATTGGAATTTTGACATGCCGAATTCATGTGCTAAATCTGTAATTTTCAAATTTTCTTTTAATCCATAAAGTATTCTTCCCTTAATCTTACTTATATAGGCGTTACTTTCAACATGTTTCTTAATTGTAGATTGATTTACTAAATCATCTACAAGTTTGATTAATTGCTCATCTATAATTTCTCCCTCGTATTCATGAAATATAGCATTCGCTAGATGATATACATCAGATTCAATTTTACTATTATAAATTATTGGTGTTGTAAATTGAATAGGTTCTTTACGTTCAGCTGCATCTAATAATACAGATGGTTCAATATATAACATAAAATATTCAAGGCCTGAACGATCGTGAGCCATTCCATCATGGACTTGTTCTGGATTAAATAACATGATGCCATCTTGGTATGAAAGTTGAAGCTTACCATCCAAATGATAATGTTGTATTCCTCTTTTAGTAACGCCAATAGCATATTCGCTATGTGTATGATTTTTATATGAGAAGTCATTAATACTTGCAGATAAAGCAGTAATTCCTCCATTTTTTTTATATATGAATTCTTCCATCTTTTCACCTTCTTTTAAGTTCTTTAAACCCATAACATAATTGCAGCATAAATCAAAAGTATACCTAATACAATGTTTAAAATTTTATTATATTTTTGAAATATTTTATTAAATATAGCGCCAAAACCCACCCAAATCATAAAAGCAATAAACCCAATGGTACCTATGATAAATATATTTGTCAGTAATATATAATTTTCACTTGAATAGGGTGATATAAAGCTAGGAAAAACGGTTAAAGTGAATAAAATTACTTTAGGGTTTATAAATTGCAACAATAAACCAGAAAAAAATGAACCTTTCACTTTTGACTCATCTTTTTTTGAAACATCCATATTGAATATTTGATAAGCCAAGTGAATCATATAAATGGTACCTAAAATTTGTAAATAAATGATGATATTTGGAAGGACTTTATTTAAAAAAGAGTTCAATATAGCAGAAATTACAAGCAATACTACAAACCCAATGATTGAGCCATATATGAATCGCATACCAGATTTTATTCCATAGTTCTGAACATTAGATAAAATTATGATGTTGGTGGGGCCAGGTGTTGCAGTAACAATAAAACAATAAACAATCAAAGTAATCATATTCATAATATACTCCTTAAAATTTAATCGTTTTAATAGAGTATACGTAAATGAATATTTTATATAGGATATTATTGCATTGATAATTTTCCAAAAATATAAATACTGCAATTTTATCCTATATATAACACTTGATTCTATATAAGATATAGAAAAATATTTGTTATCACCCTAAAGGAGTAAATTATATATGGTTTTTGATACTAAAATTAAAATTGTTTTGAGAGAAGACTTAGAAGTATGGCAAAAATTAAATGTAACTGCCTTCTTAATGAGCGGAATTGCTGGAACCCAAAATATTATTGGGGAATACTATATAGATAAGGATAACGTACAATATTTACCGATGTCTCAGCAACCTGTGATGATACATTCATCGACACAAGAATCCATGGTAGAGTTGTTACAAAAATCTTTGAGTAAAGATGTTGTTATCACAGTATATACTGAAGAGTTATTCTCCACATATAACGATGCAGATAATCGCGCGGTAATTGCTAAATATAAAACAGAGGACTTAAACCTTGTTGGCATTGGTATACGCGGTAAGAAAAATCATGTAGATAAATTATTTAAAGGATTTGCGTTGCATAGCTAAATAAATTAATGACATTAACATAAAAAACCAACGTACATTTTTGATGTACATTGGTTTTTATTTAAGAGTTCAAATTATACTTTTAACATTAATTATAGAATGGTATTAAACAAATTAAACAAATGTGATGCATTAGTCAGTAATTGCACCTTTTGAAGCAGATGATACGAGTTTGGCATATTTTGCTAAAGTACCACGTGTTTCTTTTAGTGGTGGTGCTTGCCATGCATTGCGGCGACGTTCTAGCTCTTCATCTGAAATATCAAAACTAATTTCTAAATTTTTAGCGTCAATGGTAATGATGTCGTCTTCTTGAAGTAATGCCATTGGGCCCCCTGCTTGGGATTCTGGAGCAGCGTGACCAACTACTAGACCATGTGAACCGCCTGAAAAACGTCCATCTGTTAGCAATGCTACAGATTCACCTAATCCTTTTCCTACTAAAATAGAAGAAGCTGATAGCATTTCTGGCATACCAGGCGCCCCTTTTGGTCCAGCATAGCGAATCACCACAACATCTCCAGGTTGTATATCGTCATTGAGTATGGCTTTTGTTGCTGCAGGTTCTGAATCAAAAACCTTAGCAGGTCCTTTAATATAAGTCACACTTAAACCTGAAATTTTGGCTACTGCGCCCTCAGGTGCTAGATTACCTTTTAAAATAACAAGTGGACCCGTAGGATGTTTAGGCTGATCAAAATTAATGATTGCTTTATCGTCAGAAAGGCTAGGTTGTTGAGCTAAGTTTTCAGCAACGGTTTTCCCAGTAACTGTTAAACAATCTCCATGAATTAACCCTTTTTCATGTAATAATTTCATTACACCTGGCACGCCACCTACTTCATCAAGATGTGCCATGACGTATTTGCCGCTAGGTCTTAAATCAGCAATATGCGGTACGCGTTTACGTATTTTTTCAAAATCATCAAGTGTCAAATCTACGTCAATAGTATGTGCAATAGCTAGTAAATGTAAAATCGCATTTGTAGACCCACCTAATGCCATGACAACAGTAATTGCATTTTCAAATGCTTCTTTGGTCATGATATCTTTAGGATATATACCTTGTTCCAATAAATGATAAACAGCTTTGCCTGCTGCACGACTATCTTTAGATTTATTAGTTGATACAGCTGGGTGAGACGCACTTCCAGGTAAGCTCATTCCCATAGCTTCAATGGCAGAGGACATTGTATTCGCAGTAAACATCCCGCCACAAGCACCAGCACCAGGGCAAGCAGCGCACTCTACTTTATGTAATGCTGCCTTATCTATTTCTCCATTATTGTATTGTCCCACACCTTCAAAAGCAGATACGGCATCCAAATCTTTACCATTTAATTTTCCGGGTAATATAGTACCGCCATATACAAAGACAGCGGGTAAATTAAGACGAGCGATACCAATCATACATCCTGGCATGTTTTTATCACAGCCACCGATTGCTACTACGCCATCTAAATTTTCTGCGTTGACTACAGACTCAATTGAATCAGCAATGATTTCACGACTTGGCAATGAGAAACGCATACCATCTGTGCCCATGGAGATACCATCTGAAACTGTTATCGTATTAAAAATCAATGGTGAACCTCCGGATTCGCTTATACCGCGTTTAGTTGCACGAGCGAGACCGTCGATGTGCATATTACATGGTGTGACTTCACTCCATGTACTAGCGACACCTATCATAGGCTTTTCAAAATCTTCATCTTCAAAACCAAGTGCACGTAAATAAGATCGATTTGGTGTGCGACTTACACCTTCACTAATCACTTTGCTGCGAATTCGTAAATCGTTTGGTTGTTGATTTTGCGATTGTTCCTTGCTCAAATAATCCCCTCCAAAATAAAAAACATAATATATTAAGAATAGTCTGAAAATTAATAATAAACACCAAGCAGTGTGACGCTTAAACGTTCATACATATCACTAAACCGTGAGGTGCCAAAATGTGTAAAAATTATTAGATTAGCTATACAAATGTATAGACATACACAATATCTATTTATTTAATTGATGTCAATATCAAAAGATTGCCTATAATCATTATTACCCCTTATCATATAAAATTATAGAATATATTGAAGAAAATTATACATAACTTAGAATAACTATATTTTTGTTGTTTCGAGTGAATGAGTGGGGTTGATCGAGTTTAAGTTGAAGATGCTTTTTGATGTACTTAAAATTCCTGGTTTGCTTGTTACTTCTAATTGAATTCATGCATCGTGAGTATCGAGCTTATTTTTAAGCTATTAAGAAATGGAGGAGTTGTATGACTAATTTTAACGTATTAGAAAATTATTTAGAGATAGACACACATACAGATCATGGCAATCACTTAGAAACATTGAACTATTATATTGAAAGATATGTATTGAATGTGCCATTTGAAAATATTAATGTGCAGAATGGACAACCTATTGCTTTAGATAATGCATCAATGATAGATAAAATTGTGAACCAACATAGAGGTGGTTATTGTTATGAACAAAACAGATTGTTTTGTGAATATTTAACAAGTAAAGGCTATAACGTTTATATGGTTTCTGCGACAATTTATAATGGTTCAGACTGGGCCATGGAAGGTTCACATATGGCATTAATCGTTATATTGAATCAGAAAAAATATTTAGTTGATGTCGGTTACGCGGATATACCTAAAGCAGCCATACCTATTGCACATGATGAGCAACCTGTTTATGATGTGAACGGTGAGTTTAAGGTAAGTAAAGTAAGTGACCATACATTTGAAATGAAGAAAGAAGTTGATTATAAATGGCAGACGCAATATCAATTTAAAGATGAACCTAGAGAACTGGCAGATTTTGAACCAGGTATAGCGTTTAATCAAAATAATGAATCATCTATTTTTGTACAGAAACTGTTAATTAGTAAAGCAATGCCATATGGTAGGGTGACAATGTCGAATGATCATATAACAATTACACATCATGGTCAAAAGGAAAAGAAAAATATAACATCTGAAAATTATAAATACTTTTTACATCGTTATTTTAATATTAAAGATATAGATATAAAAACATTTGACTGAAATATACAGTTTTCAAAGCCATGTTTCATTAGAAATAACAAAAGGTTTACTTTGTAATAATAATGTCATATAAATTATATACAAAAGTGTTAAATTAAATTGTATAATAGTAAGCGTGATGGAAACGAAAAGTATCGGATTTATATTTGGGAGGTTAACATAAGTGCATAAAAAAATAATAGCAACTGTAATTGGGACAAGTGCGCTTGCAGCTATTAACTCTGCAAATGCAGATGCAGCTACAACATACAAAGTCAAAAGTGGCGATTCTCTTTGGTCAATAGCGAATAAATATAATATTTCAATAGCAAAATTGAAATCATTGAATAATTTGACATCGAATGTGATTTTTCCAAATCAAACATTGAAAGTGTCAGGGACTACAACTTCAAGCACTTCAACAAGTAGCTCAAGTGCGACAACATATACAGTGAAATCAGGTGATTCATTGTCATCGATTGCTGCAAAACATGGGACGACATACCAAAAAATCATGAGTTTAAATGGGCTCTCGAATTTTACAATCTATCCAGGCCAGAAATTAAAAGTATCTGGATCAACATCTACGTCAACAAGTGGTTCAACTGCATCAGGTAGCACAACGACATACACAGTGAAATCAGGCGATTCATTATCGGCGATTGCAGCTAAATACGGTACGACTTATCAAAAAATCATGAGTTTGAATGGTCTTAAAAACTTTAATATCTATCCAGGACAAAAATTAAAAGTATCTGGTACTGCATCGTCATCTAGTGGCTCAACAGGCTCAACTGGCTCAACTGGCTATAAAACGCCGGTATTCAATCATTCAAATTTATATGACTGGGGTCAGTGTACATGGCATGTATTTAATAAACGTGCTCAAATCGGTAAAGGGATTAGTACTTATTGGTGGAATGCTAATAATTGGGACAACGCTGCACCAGGAGATGGCTACACAGTAGATCATAGAGCAACTGTAGGGTCAATCTTACAAAGTGACCTTGGATATTATGGACATGTAGCATTTGTAGAATCTGTAAATTCAAATGGTAGTATTACGGTTTCTGAAATGAACTACAGTGCTTCGCCTGGCATCGTCACTTATAGAACAATTCCAGCATCTCAAGTAAGTTCATATAAATATATTCATTAAAGCTGTCGAAGAAATAAATATTTTTGACACTCACGCATAAACGTCAATTTCTATTAATTATATAGAAATTGACGTTTGTTTTGCTTTTATGAAATTTTACAACACATTGATGTGCGGTTTATATTTATGGTTCTTGACGTAATGATTTTATACGCTTGGCAGTTGAGAACAACGTACTTGCCAAAGTGAATGTTGAAAATATTTTAGCAAATTTCTTAGGTGATTTTAAGGCAGTGTAGAAATCTAAGACTGCACCCACACTTGTAATAGCCATGCTCGTGTATAGTAATTTTTTATTTTTTGATTGATATGCATACCAATTAAAGCCTTCTACGGCAATACCTATGAAATTAATTGTATTTGAAATGCGGTTAATTTTTGTTTTTTTAGCCATGAATGAAATCCTCCATTTTATAAAATCCGTTTTATTATTATAACATTAAATAAATTAAACTCTATGGTGAGAGAGAGATACCAAATGTTTTCAAGGAAGAAAATATGATAACATAAGTGCTGAAAGTACAAAAATAGTTTGATTATGATGTTTATTCATGAGGGGGAGTGGAGACGTTAGTTATGATTAAATGTGTATGCTTAGTAGTTGAATCAGATGACAAGTTGTTATTAGTACAAGCTAGAAACAGAAATAAATATTATTTTCCAGGTGGAAAAATAGATTCAGGAGAATCTCTAAAACAAGCTTTACGAAGAGAATTACAAGAGGAATTACAGTTGGATATTTCGGAAGAAACCTTTACATATATGGGGAAAATTGTAGGAGATGCTTATCCCCAAAAAGATAAAAAGACGGAGTTAAATTGTTTTTCAACATCTTTTGAAATTGATTGGTCATCAGTAAAACCAGCACAAGAAATTACTGATATAAAGTGGATGAAAAAAGATGAAACAGAAAAAATTGCACCTGCCGT
This sequence comes from Staphylococcus sp. 11-B-312, assembly GCF_016743055.1. NCBI lineage: Bacteria > Bacillati > Bacillota > Bacilli > Caryophanales > Staphylococcaceae > Staphylococcus > Staphylococcus sp. 11-B-312. The sequence continues at coordinate 2,524,175 of NZ_CP068241.1, read as the reverse complement.
GCTTACATGGATTGAATATGCTAAAGAAGCGGTATCTAAAATGGTGAAATTAAGACCGTATCATACATTGTTATTTTCTGATTTAGAGAAATTTACGTTGTTGGAAGAAGATCGTAAATTCACTAAAACCCCTTTGGAAAATATTGATTTAGCAAATCGAGATCAAGAACGTCACCCTACGTTAGTGTATGATGACAAAGACCGATGTGTTGGCTTTTTTACGTTACATGAAGGAGAAGGGATCAAACCTTATTCTACAAACCCAAATGCAATATTTTTTAGATCTTTTAGTGTGGATAGTCAATATCGAGGATTCGGGTACGGTAAAAAGGTTATGCAAGCATTGCCTCAATATATCAAGCGGTATTATCCGACGATCAATGAAATTTATTTAGCGGTTAATACAGATAACCATTTGGCTAGAAAACTTTATATTCAAAATCATTATGAAATCGTAGGGGAAACGTTATTAGAAAACAAACCTGTCTACATAATGAAACAAAGTTGTTGAAATTAAAAGTTGCGTCGTAAAAGCTAACAGAGTTTGTTAGACTTTGCGACGTTTTTTTACGTGAAAAACTTGATAAATGTGGTTGCGTAATAGAGTTACAAATGGAAAATAAATAAGAGTAAAAAATTGATAACTATAATTAAATTTGAAGATTTTAAACGCAGAATTAAAAATATATTATAATTATTTAAATTTAGATGAATCAATTATGTTTATTTAAATATGAAAATCTGCTATGGTTGGTTATTAAATGTTAAATATATAAATAATATAAAATAAGGATATGATTATTTTGAATGTATAAGCTGTTAAACTGAATTGCTCAAGCATGATTAGATTGAATAGACAATATGAATCGAAGATTTTTATTTGAACTTCTTGATGTGCAGTTTGGTTTATGAAAAATCATTTTTAAACCGTTAAGATTGGCTTTTGCAAGTGCTTCGCATATGAGATTGTACGTAGAGCTTAATAGATATTATGGTTGAAAGTCATTTATTAATGTTGTCTGCTGTCATAAGTTTAGATGATACTTTGTAGAAGTTTGATTTTTAAAAGTTTAGCATGACATAAATAGTAGATTATTTTATTGATTAATAATCATTGTTCTTAAGTTGAAAAGTAAACATGAGCTTTGACACTTCACATTTGATGTGGGGTGTTTTTCTATGTGTGTCGACAGCGAGTATTGCGATAGCCAACTATTATGATGAAAAACAATGTAATAGGAGGTTATTTTATGCTTATAAAACGTAACAATGTGAGCCAAAATGTGAGTCCATTTAATATTATGTGTAAAAATTTTAATGAAGAAATAAAACCTTTTACATATCAAAGGTTCGTAGATTTTGGGGAATGTTACTATTATTTGACAGGTACTTCATTTGATTATATTGCGACAAGCGTTATTACTAGATATGAAAATGAAGCTTACGATACATTTAGTTCTAGATTTGATCATTTTGATGAAACTGAAAAGGTATACATTGAAAAATTAGAGGTGGCACCTCCTTTTGAAAACAAAGGGATTATGACAATTATGTTTTGTGACATTATGTTAGCATTATTAACGAGAAGTTTAGCGAATGAAAACCATATAGAGATTAAATTTATCAATACTTCAGATTTAATCAAAGATGGGAAGATAGTCAATGTGTACCATAGTGTGATGCCCAAATATGAATTATCCTTGGCACAACCTAGTAGTTCGAGAATTGTATTGGAAGGTAGACGTACTAAATTTAATATTGATTTTTATCAAGATATTTATTATATATTCCCACTGCAAACAAGAGAAGAGGATATCTCATATTACACAAAGTTACGAGAACGTAAAATACGGTTATTAAATGAAAAATTGCAAGAACTTTAAATGATATCATTGTGTTGAAAAAACGCTTGGAAAGTTAAATTCACAAATAAAAGCTGAAAAATTTGTGCCATTGTAGGATGGAAAAAAGCTTTAATTATAAAAATTAGTATGTATGCATTATATAAGTCAAGTCCAGACTCCTGTGTAAAATGCTATACAATGTTTTTACCATTTCTACTTATCAAAATTGATGTATTTTCTTGAAGAATAAATCCATTCATCATGTAGGTCCATAAGAACGGCTCCAATTAAGCGATTGGCTGATGTTTGATTGGGGAAGATGCGAATAATCTTTTCTCTTCTGCGTACTTCTTGATTCAGTCGTTCAATTAGATTGGTACTCTTTAGTCGATTGTGGGAATTTCCTTGTACGGTATATTGAAAGGCGTCTTCGAATCCATCATCCAATGATGCGCAAGCTTTTGAATATTTTGGTTGATCGATATAATCATGAATCAATCGATTTTTAGCCTCACGCGCTAAGTTAATATCTGTGAACTTAAAAATTCCTTTAACAGCTTCTCTGAAAGATTTTGAATTTTTTTTAGGAATGGTGGTAAAGATATTTCTTAGGAAGTGAACTTGGCATCTTTGCCAACTTACGTTGGTGAAGGATTTTCTAATGGCAGAGACTAATCCTTTGTGCGCATCAGAAATAACGAGTTCCGTACCTTGTAAACCGCGTTCTTTTAGGTATTCAAAAAATGTTGTCCAGGTCTCTTCGCTTTCGCCACTTTGAATCATGAAGCCGATAATTTCACGGTCGCCATCTTTGGTTATTCCAATCGCTATATGACAGCTTTTTGAGAGTACTCGATTTTCTTCTCGTACTTTTATATAGAGTACATCGGTCATTAAGTAAGGATAATTTTTTTCTGATAATAAACGATTCTGCCACTCGTTAACCATAGGTTCTAGCTGTTCTGTTAAGCTAGAAACGAAGGACTTAGAGACGGATTTACCACAAAGTTCTTCCACAATTTTTGATACTTTACGAGTTGAAACGCCTGATACATACATTTCCAACATTGAAGCCATGAGGGCTTTTTCGTTTCGTTGATAACGTTCAAACACTGTGGGTGAAAAATGGCCATCACGTGTTCTGGGTACTTTTAATTCTAGCGTGCCTACACGTGTCGTAAAGCTGCGCTCATAATAGCCATTTCGTTGACTTTGTCGGTTTTCTGTTCGTTCATATTCTTTTGCTTGAATATATTCTGTTCGTTGATTTTCCATTAGTTGATTAAATACCGTTGTTAAAATATTTTTAGAAACGTCATCCTTTACAGAATATTCAATAATGCTTTGAATCTCTTCGCTTTTCAGTGTAAAATGTACTTGGGTCATGTAAAAGTCCTCCTGGGTATGTTTTTGTCGTTAAAAACATTGTACCGTAAAAGGACTGTTATATGGCCTTTTTACTTTTACACAATTATACGGACTTTATCATTATATAATTATACAAATTTAAGAAGGAAGTGGGAAGCATTTAAAGATGTCCCACTTCCTTTTCACTTTTTAATGTGACGATTGATGTGTGTGTTCTGGATGACGCTTTTTTTGATATTTAATTAAAAGTGCAGTTATCCAAGCAGTAATAGGGATGCTGATTGCAACAGCGATACCACCTAGAAGAATGGATATAAATTCTTGTGCGAAGATTTTAGAATTGATGATATGTCCAAAAGAATAGTTCAATCTAAAAAACCAAAAGAATAACGTTAATTGCCCACCAAAATAGGCTAGATAAATTGTGTTTGCAGATGTAGCTAAAATTTCACGTCCTACCCGCATACCAGATTGAAACAATGCTTTGCTTGATAAAGTTGGGTTGGTTTCGTATAGCTCATACATGGGTGAACTGATTGTTATTGCTAAATCAATCACCGCAGCTATGACGGCAAGCACTACTGTGAACACCATGAATTTCACCATATCAATGCCAATATTCATAGAAAAAATATACGTTTCATCTTGTTGCTCGGTCGTAAATCCTTGTAAATGTCCGATAGATACTGATAAATAAATGCCGATTATCAAGCATAAAGTAGTAATAATCGTCGCGCAAAATGCTGCTTTGGTTTTTGTATTGTAACTATTTAAAACGAATAAATTACATGCTGCGATAACGATACAGAATATCAGTGTTACAAGATAAATAGGTGCACCGAGCATAATGATAATAACAGTGATTAATAATATGACAAAATTTAAAAAGAGTGTTAAATAAGAGATGATTCCTTTTTTTCCTCCAAAGATTGCCATTAATAAGAAAAGTATAAAACCTAAGATTGTTATGACGCTCACTGATTAGCACCTCGCATTTTAAACCATAATTGCATTAATAAAATAGTGATTGGAATAGTTAAAACAATGCCAATACCACCAGTAATTGCCCGGGAAATTTCTAATGACCAATTCATGGAAATTGTATAAGTAACTGTATTGGCATTTTTAAGATATATCAGAAACATTGGAAGACTACCAGATAAATATGAAAATAATAAGATATTTGTCATTGTCCCCATAATATCTTGGCCAATATTACGTCCTGCGAGCGCCCAACGAGTCATGTTGATGTTAGGCGTTCTGCGTAATATTTCAGCCATGCCACTTGCTATTGTGATAGCAACATCCATGACAGCACCGAGTGTGCCAATCATAACAGAAGCGAGGAAAACGTCCTTAGGAGGCAAAGTTAAGAAACTCATAGTTTCAAACTTTAAGCCAGCACCGCCTGTTAATTCAATAACTAATTGGGTAGCACCAACACAAATAAAAGTCCCTAATAAAGTGCTTGCTATCGTAATTGACGTTCGCCATCGCCAACCAGTAACTAAGAGTAAAGTGAATATCGTGCTGAAAATGACACCGATACTCATAAGTGCAAATAAGTTTAAATTCGGGAATTTACTGTGTAAGTAGATAGCCAAGAGCACAACAATAGTATTGAAAACTAAAGACAGTATCGATTGTAAACCGATTTTTCGACCTACCAGTAAAACGGTTAATAAAAATATTCCAGTTATCATAACGACGAGGCTATCTCGTTTCTTTTCTATGATATAAATATCACCTAGATGCTTGCCAATGTGTAACAAAACTTTGTTGTGTTTGGAGAATGCTTCACTATCAGCTTGTGATGCGATGTAATGGTGTGGTATCTTCGTCGTTTGCCCCTTGAACTTCCCGTTTAAAATTTTAAGTGTTAGGGTTTGGTTATATTTAGTATCTTTATTGTGATTATCATCCGTAATGTGTGATGTGGATTTATTTTCGATTTTTGTGATTTGACCAATTGGTGTATCGTAAAATCTGTCATTGAAAAATGTGAAAATAAATACAGCTAAAAATAAGATCATGAATATCAAGACGACCCAATCAAAAGGCCGTTTAAATAACGTTTTAAAAGGCATTGTTTTGTTTCAGTCCTCTCTATATAGACAATGCGATTATACGCTCACAACGATTTAAATTCAAAAGTTTTATGCATACGATTAATGATAAGTTGTGCTTCTACTTAATAATTTATCAATGAGTTCTAATAAAAATTGTAAATCGTGTTTTCGATTGTCTAGTCGAACAACTTGGCAAATGGTTCTTTTCAATGCAGTATGTTCTAAAGATATTTTTTCCCATTTTTGTAGATTTTTTGTTAGCAAATGATAAGAAGCTGTGACGATGTAACCACGCGATTTGCTTAGGATATATTCTGCTAGTTGAGGATGTGTGATCGTTTGTATAGGTGTTTTGGTTGTTTTTACTAATGCTTGTCTGATTTTCGTTGGTAATGGATATAATTCGTAAATAGATTTATTCGAAAATTGTACTAAAGGTGGATTTGTAGCCATAGTGATGGGGTCATCTTTAGGTACATAGACATGAAATGTTTCTTCAAATAAAGGGCTTACTTTTAAAGAACGGTGTTGTTTGAGTTCATCTGACATAGCAGTAAAAGCAATATCAATTTTATCTGTGAGCAAAGCTGCAAATATATCGTCCTCTTCCATTAAAATAGGCTGAATGATAGATGTACTTTCGTTTTCAAAGGATTGCATTAATAAGGTTAATACCTGCGTTATATAGCTTTCAACGTAACCAATACGTATAATATAATGCTCTGTTTCAGATTGGTTATGAAATAAACGTACTGTGTTATCAAGTTGTTCGATAATCTTGGTTGCTTCAGAAAACAATTGTTGTCCTTCTTCGGTAATGTGTATGTTACGTCCTTCTCTATTAAACAATGTTACTTGTAACTCTTTTTCTAATAATGTAATTTGCCTGCTTATGGCAGATTGAGCAATGTTAAGTTCTAATGCAGCATCTGATAAATGTTCTCTTTTTGCAACTTCTATAAAATATTTCAATTGTTTAATTTCCATATAACCATTCCCAACATATTAATATTATTCGAATTATTAGAATAATATCATCTATTTTATATATTGAATAGATTAATGTATTACTATATAGTTTACTATACTTATTTAATATTCAGAATTTTCGAAAAAGAGGTGAGGGTTATGATCGAATATGGTAAGCAATTGGGATTATATGATAGTCGTGAAGAGCACGATGCATGTGGTATTGGATTCTATGCCAATATGAATAATGAAAGGTCACACGATATCGTTGAAAAGTCATTGGAAATGCTACGTAGATTAGATCATCGTGGAGGAATTGGTGCAGATGGTATAACTGGTGATGGTGCCGGTATCATGACAGAGATTCCTTTTGGGTATTTTTCTGAACAAACAGATTTTGAATTACCGGAAGAAGGTCATTATGCAGTAGGCATGTTTTTTTCAAATGAGAAGATAAAAAATTCAAAGCATGAAGCAACGTTTAATCGTTACTTTGAAAGCGAAGGATTGAATGTTATTGGTTATAGAGACGTACCAGTTGATGTCAATGCCATTGCCGAACATGTAGCTCAAACAATGCCATATATACAACAGGTATTCATCGCCTTAAATAATCAAACACATATAGAAAAAGCATTGTTTTTAGCACGTAAGCAAATTGAATTATATGCTAAAAAACAACAAATAGATTTATATTTTACAAGTTTGTCTCATAAAACAATCGTCTATAAAGGGTGGTTGCGTTCTGATCAAATTAAGAAACTCTTTCAAGATTTAAATGATGAGCATTATATATCAAAACTTGGACTTGTACATTCCCGTTTTAGTACAAATACCTTTCCGAGTTGGAAACGTGCACACCCCAACCGATTATTAATGCATAATGGGGAGATTAATACCATTAAAGGTAACGTAAATTGGATGCGCGCAAGACAAAATGATCTCATTGAAAGTATTTTTGGTGAAAACAAACATAAAGTAGAGGAAATCATTGATGAAGACGGTAGTGACTCTGCTATTGTAGACAACGCATTAGAATTTTTATCTTTAGCAATGGAACCAGAAAGAGCAGCGATGTTAATGATACCGGAGCCTTGGCTTTATAATACGGCGAATGACAATAATGTCCGTGCTTTTTATGAATATTATAGTTACCTAATGGAACCGTGGGATGGCCCGACAATGATTTCTTTTTGTAATGGGGAGAAAATTGGTGCGCTAACAGATAGAAATGGCTTGCGTCCAGGACGTTATACAATCACTAAAGATAATTACATTGTTTTTTCGTCAGAAGTGGGTGTTGTAGATGTACCGGAAGAACAAGTTGCTTTTAAAGGCCAACTCAATCCAGGTAAATTATTATTAGTTGATTTTCAACAACAAAAAGTAGTTGATAATAATGAATTAAAAGCACGTATCGCTGATGAACTGCCATATGAGAATTGGCTAAATCAATTTAAAATAGACTTAGATTTAAATCATGTAAAAGTGACACCATCGGATTGGGATGAAACAACTTTAACAAGGTTACAAAAGCAATTTGTTTATACGAAAGAAGAAATCGACAAATATATGACAGAATTAATTGAAAGTAAGAAAGATCCAATTGGTGCTATGGGGTATGATGTTCCAATTGCTGTTTTAAATGAAAAAGATGAATCGTTATTTAATTATTTTAAACAACTTTTTGCACAAGTTACCAATCCGCCAATTGATGCATATAGAGAAAAAATAGTGACAAGTGAATTGTCTTATCTAGGTTCAGAAGGTAATTTACTAAATCCTAATGAAGATGTGTTGAACAGAATTCAATTGAAAAAACCGGTGCTAACTGAGGCGCAATTAAAAACGATTGACGACAGTAGGTTTAAAGTTAAGCATTTATCAACATTGTATCAAGAAAATTTAGAATCGGCGTTAGACCATTTAGGGGAACAAGCAATTCAATCAGTAAAAGATGGCTATGAAATCATTGTCTTAGATGACCGTGTATTAGTAGAAGAGCAAGGTTATGCAATGCCAATATTGCTTGCGGTCAGTCATGTGCATCAGTTATTAATCAGAAAAGGTTTACGCATGCGCACAAGCATCATCGCACTTTCTGGTGAAACGAGAGAGGTGCATCATGTAGCGTGTTTATTAGGGTATGGGGCGAATGCAGTCGTACCATATCTAGCGCAACGTACAATAGAAAATTTAGTAGATAAAGGACGCTTAAACGGAGAGGTTACTGAAAATGTCCAAACATATACAGATACTTTGTCAGAAGGTGTCATAAAAGTAATGGCTAAAATGGGCATTTCTACCGTTCAAAGTTACCAAGGAGCACAAATTTTTGAAGCGATAGGTTTGTCGCAAGATGTGGTTGACCAGTATTTTACAGGTACACAAACCAAGTTATCTGGTATCGATATAAACTTGATAGATAAAGAAAATAAAGCAAGACAATCATCTGAGAGCGAGTACTTGGAATCTGGCAGTACGTTTCAATGGCGTAAACAAGGTCAACATCACGCATTTAACCCGACGACAATTCACTTACTACAACATGCGTGTCGTTTGAATGATTATAAACAGTTCAAAACATTTTCAAATGAAGTCAATCATCAACGTACAGATCATATTCGTCATTTAATGGAATTTAAAAAACAAGACCCGATTGATATCAATGAAGTAGAAGCAACGACTGAAATCGTTAAACGTTTTAATACAGGTGCGATGAGTTATGGCTCTATTTCTGAAGAAGCACATCAAACACTTGCTGAAGCAATGAATCAAATGGGTGGTAAAAGTAATAGTGGTGAAGGCGGAGAAAACCCAGAACGATTTGTGGTGGATGATGAGGGTCGAAATCGATCTAGTGCAATCAAACAAGTTGCTTCCGGAAGATTTGGAGTGACGAGTCACTACTTACAACATGCCAAAGAAATACTAATCAAGGTAGCTCAGGGAGCTAAACCAGGGGAAGGCGGGCAGTTGCCTGGTTCTAAAGTTTATCCGTGGATTGCTGAAGTCAGAGGGTCTACGCCGGGTATTGGCTTGATTTCCCCGCCGCCTCATCATGATATTTATTCAATTGAAGACTTAGCACAATTAATTCATGATTTGAAAAATGCTAATAAAAACGCAAATATCACAGTGAAGCTCGTATCTAAAACTGGTGTCGGAACAATTGCAGCAGGTGTAGCTAAAGCTTATGCAGATAAAATTGTGATTAGTGGATATGATGGTGGGACGGGTGCTTCTCCTAAAACAAGTATCCAACACGCAGGTGTCCCTTGGGAAATTGGCTTAGCAGAGACACATCAAACTCTGATGATGAATAATTTAAGGTCGAGAGTGATTGTAGAAACAGACGGCAAATTACTTACAGGTAAAGACGTGGCATATGCGTGTGCGTTGGGAGCTGAAGAATTTGGTTTTGCAACAGCACCTTTAGTCGTACTTGGCTGTGTCATGATGCGTGTATGTCATAAAGATACATGTCCAGTAGGTATTGCTACTCAAAACCAAGATTTACGCGCGTTATTTAATGGTAGAGCAGATCACGTGGTTAATTTTATGCATTTTGTTGCTGAGGAATTAAGGGAGATATTAGCCGAACTTGGATTACGCACGGTAGATGAATTGGTGGGTCGCACAGACTTATTAAAACGAAAAGATAATTTATCTCAACAAAGACCTAAAGCTGCTTCTATGAATGTAGAAGCATTATTATATCAGCACGACGGTGAAAGATATAAAAATATAGTGCAAAATCATCATCTTGATGAAGGTTTCGATTTAACGCAACTATTACCTGATGCTCAATCAGCAATTGAGCAACATAAGTCATTTACTGGCAATTATGTTGTAAAAAATGAACAACGAGACGTGGGTGTCATTACTGGCAGTATGATTACTGATATCCACGGTGCCGACGGTTTGCCTGAGGATCGTATTTATGTCAATACGGTAGGGCATGCTGGTCAAAGTTTAGGTGCCTATATACCTCAAGGATTAACAATACATCACACGGGTGATGCTAACGATTATGTAGGTAAAGGACTTTCTGGCGGTAAAGTGATTGTTAAGGCACCGACGCAACAACGAGAATCAGAAATTATAATTGGCAATGTTTGTTTCTATGGTGCATCATATGGCAAAGCCTTTATTAATGGTAAAGCTGGTGAACGATTCTGTATTAGAAATAGTGGTGTACAAGTAGTTGTTGAAGGTATTGGTGATCATGGTCTTGAATATATGACAGGTGGACGTGTCATTGTGCTTGGAGATGTCGGGAAGAACTTTGGTCAAGGTATGAGTGGGGGCGTCGCTTATATCTTCCCATCTGATGTTGAAAAATTTAAAGAAGCGCATCAATTAGACAGTTTAGACTTCGACGAAATCACTGTTGAAGCAGAAAAAAATGTTGTAAAAGAAATGTTAGAAGACCATTTACTTTATACAAATAGTACTAAAGCTAAAAATATATTAGAGCATTTTGAATCTGTAGTTGATCAAGTAGTAAAAGTCATACCAAAAGATTATAAATTAATGATGCAAAAAATTGAATTGCAAAAGCGCGAATCTAACCAGCAAGATGAAGCGTTATTGAATGCTTTTAATGACAAGAGAACACATTTAGAACCAGCACAACAATTAACGGCTGTGTATTAAATTGAAGGGGGACTGAGTATGGGGGAATTTAAAGGATTTATGAGTTATGACAAACAACCCTTGCCTGAATTGTCTTTAGTAGAACGTTTGAAAGGACACGCACCCTTTCAGCAGAGGTTTACCAAAGAAGAAGCATCAGAACAAGGTGCGAGATGCATGGATTGTGGCACACCATTTTGTCAGACAGGTGAGCCACATGGTAGAGAAACAATTGGTTGTCCTATTGGGAATTACATTCCTGAATGGAATGACTTAGTGTACCAAAAAGACTTCAAGACAGCATATGAACGGTTGAACGAGACAAATAACTTCCCAGAATTTACTGGACGCGTATGTCCGGCACCATGTGAACAATCGTGCGTAATGAAGATAAATAGAGCATCTGTTGCGATAAAAGGGATTGAACGTACCGTTATAGATGAAGCTTTTGAAAATGGTTGGGTCGAACCTACGATACCAAGTGAGCGCAAAGCAGCATCAGTAGCGATAGTAGGAAGCGGTCCGGCTGGCTTAACAGCTGCAGATGAATTGAATAAATTAGGTTATTGGGTAACTGTATATGAACGTGCGCGTGAAGCAGGCGGGTTGTTAATGTACGGGATCCCCAATATGAAACTAGATAAAGCGGTCGTGCGACGTAGAATTAAATTAATGGAACAATCTGGTATCACCTTTATCACTGATACTGAAATAGGGGTAGACATCAGCAAAGAAAGTTTAGAGGAACAATTTGATGCCATTATTATTTGTACAGGCTCACAAAATGCTCGCGATTTACCATTAGAAGGCCGAATGGGTATGGGTATTCACTTTGCTATGGATTACTTAACAGAACAAGGCGAATATTTAAATGGTGAAATTGAAACGCCGTCCATTTCCGCAGAAGGAAAAAATGTGATTGTCATTGGTGCAGGTGACACAGGTGCAGATTGTGTGGCAACTGCATTGAGAGAAAATTGTAAATCTATCGTTCAATTTAACAAATACACGAAGCAACCAGAAGCCATTGAATTTGATGAAAATACGTATTGGCCGTTGGCAATGCCTGTGTTTAAAATGGATTATGCGCATAACGAATATGAAGCGCGTTTTGGTTTTGAACCACGAGCGTATGGTGTGCAAACGATGCGTTACGAAGTGGATCGTATTGGTAATGTAACAGGTGTTTATACACAAATACTTGAAGAAACAGAGGATGGTATGGTGGTTGTCGATGGTACAGAACGTCATTGGCCAGCTGATTTGGTATTGATATCCATTGGATTTATTGGTACAGAAACTACTGTGCCACATGCTTTTGATATACAAACTGAAAGAAATAAAATTGTCGCAGATAATAAAGATTTTAAAACGAATCAATCAAATATTTTCGCGGCAGGTGATGCAAGAAGAGGTCAAAGTCTTGTTGTTTGGGCTATTCAAGAAGGAAGAGCAGTCGCTCGTGCAGTGGATGAATTCCTAAATGAAAAAACATTGGTGTAATACTTTAATTATAATTGACTTTTTTAATGGGCTATAATATTATAATTATTGTGTTCATTTGGAGGAATACCCAAGTCCGGCTGAAGGGATCGGTCTTGAAAACCGACAGGGGCTTAACGGCCTGCGGGGGTTCGAATCCCTCTTCCTCCGCCATTATTATTAAATACCAAGACTAATAAATATAGTAGGCAAACGTTTATTTAATATAAAGTGTTTGTCTTTTTTGTTTTTAAAGTCAATGATGAAGAAAAATAGACGAATAGTGAATATCGTCTTACTATTGCTTGTGTCACAGGTTATTAAACATAATGCAATGATTACATCAAATGCAAAACAATATATTTTTTGAAATAGGTCTATACGGAAATTAAAAATCAATTTCTGTATAGACCTTTTTTGTGAGTTGAGTGAAAGCCTTTGCAAAACTTGTCTATACAAGTTATACTCTGGATAATATTAAAGTTTAAGGGAGGGAATCATCATGGCTGTTAAAAAGAAAGATGTTCAAGATATCGTCAAGGCTATTGGGGGCAAAGAAAACTTGGACACAGCAACACACTGTGTGACGCGTTTGCGACTTGTTTTGAAAGATGATGATAAGGTAGATAAAGAGAGTCTGAGTAACAATGATTTGGTTAAAGGACAATTCAAAGCTGACAATCAATATCAAATTGTAATTGGACCAGGTACTGTTGATGAAGTTTATAAACAATTTATTGAAGAAACTGGGGCAGAAAGTGCCTCTAAAGATGATGCTAAAGCAGCGGCAGCTCAAAAAGGCAATCCTATACAAAGATTGGTTAAGTTATTGGGAGATATCTTTATTCCGATTTTACCAGCTATCGTAACTGCTGGTTTATTATTAGGGATTTATAATGTATTAACGATGGAAGACTTGTTTGGGAAGCAGGCATTGGTGGCACAATATCCACAGCTAGGGGACTTTGCAGATATCATTAATGTTATCGCGAATACTGCCTTCATATTCTTACCGGCTTTAATTGGTTGGAGTAGTATGCGTGTGTTTGGCGGGAGTCAAATACTCGGTTTGGTATTAGGTCTGATTTTAATGAATCCGCAACTCGCTTCACAATATGACATAGGTAAAGGTAACATTCCGGCGTGGCATATCTTTGGTTTAGAAATTAAACAACTGAATTATCAAGGTCAGGTCTTACCAATTTTATTAGCATCTTATGTATTAGCGCAAATTGAAAAATTCTTAAGTAAATATGTGCATGATTCAATCAAGATGTTAGTTGTTGGTCCCGTCGCCTTATTAATCACTGGTTTCTTAGCCTTTATCGTTATAGGACCAATTGCTTTATGGCTAGGAACAGGGATTACAAACGGTGTGACATTTGTGTTTGAACATATAGGCTGGTTAGGTGGCGCAATTTATGGATTCTTCTACGCACCTCTAGTGATTACAGGTTTACACCATATGTTCTTAGCGGTTGATTTCCAACTGATGGGAAGCAGTCTTAAAGGAACATATTTGTGGCCTATCTTAGCGATTTCAAATATTTGTCAAGGTTCGGCTGCATTCGGTGCATGGTTCGTCTATAAAAGACGTAAAATGGCAAAAGAACAAGGCTTGGCAATGACTTCTGGCATATCAGGTTTCTTAGGTGTTACTGAACCAGCGTTGTTTGGTGTGAACTTACCGTTGAAATATCCTTTTGTTGCAGCGATTTTAACTTCGGGTGTGATAGGTGCTATCATAGGTGCAATCGGTGTCTTAGGTAATGTTGGCGTTGGTGGTGTACCAGCTATCATTTCTATTAAAAAAGATTTTTGGCTCATTTATGGCATAAGTACTGTTCTGGCAATGGTAGTACCAGCAATATTAACTGTGATCTTCTCGAAATTTAGCAAAGAAGAAGCGAAAGAAATAGTAGAAGAATAGTTAATGCAAATAGATAAGTACAACTAAACTCGCTAAGTTTGTTTAGCGAGTTTCTTAATTTAAAATACAAAGATAAGGTGGTAATTAAATGGTAGTCAATGATTGGAGAAAATCGGTAGTTTATCAAATTTATCCCAAATCATTTAATGATACGACAGGTAATGGTGAGGGAGATTTAAACGGCATAATTGAAAAGTTAGATTATCTACAATATCTGGGTGTGGATTATATTTGGTTAACGCCTATTTATGAATCACCTATGAATGATAATGGTTATGATATTAGTGATTATTATAAAGTGAACGAACAATTTGGCACGATTGAAGACTTAAAAAGGTTGATTGCTGAAGCGCATCGACGCGATTTAAAAATAATGATGGATATCGTCATTAACCATACTTCTACAGAACATGAATGGTTTAAACAAGCATATTCAGATAAAAGTAACCCGTACAGAGACTACTATTTCTTTAAGCGGTCAGCGGATAATCAACCACCAACTAATTGGGAATCGAAGTTTGGTGGTAATGCTTGGAAATACGATGAAAAAACGGATGAATATTACCTACATTTATTCGATGTAACACAAGCAGATTTAAATTGGGATAATCCAGAAGTACGTCGGGAACTTTATAAAGTAATTAATTATTGGATTGACTTTGGCGTAGACGGTTTTAGATTCGATGTCATTAACTTAATATCAAAAGGTGAATTTAAAAATTCAGAAAAGGTAGGAAAGGAATTTTACACTGATGGGCCACGTGTGCATGAATATTTACATGAAATGAATCAGCAGACATTTGGTAGTAAAGATATGATGACGGTGGGTGAGATGTCTTCAACAACGATTGAAAATTGTATCCAGTATACGGATCCTGCACGTCAAGAGCTAAGTAGTGTGTTTAATTTCCATCATTTAAAAGTAGACTATATTGATGGCGAAAAATGGACAAACGCTAAATTAGATTTCCATAAATTAAAAGAAATATTAATGGAATGGCAAATAGGTATTTATAACGGTGGCGGATGGAATGCCATTTTTTGGTGCAATCATGATCAACCACGTGTGGTAACGCGGTTCGGTGATGATTCGACTGAAGCCTTACGTCAAAGTAGTGCTAAAATGTTAGCCATCGTCTTGCACATGCTCCAAGGTACGCCGTATATTTATCAAGGTGAAGAAATTGGCATGACAGATCCTCATTTTAATGATATCGACCAGTATAGAGATATAGAATCTTTAAATGCATATCATAAGTTAAAAGGTGAAGGTTATCCAGTAGCAGAGATTCTAACGATTTTAGGACAAAAATCTCGTGATAATTCTCGTACACCCGTACAGTGGACAAATGGTGAAAATGCAGGTTTTACTTCCGGTACACCTTGGATTGATATTCCTGATAATTATAAGGAAATTAACGTTGAAGCAGCTATAGAAGACGACCAATCTATTTTACAAACATATAGAAAATTAATAAAGTTACGTCACGAATATGATATTATAACTTATGGAAATATTGAGCCACTTTACATGGATCACGATGAATTGTTTATTTATAAGCGTCATCATGAAGATGAAACATGGTTGGTGATTGCTAACTTTTCAAAAGCAAAAGTTGAAATACCAAAAGCGTTAAACGTTGATGGGCAAGTCATGTTACAAAATGGGTCGATTGAGAATGGCTTAATAGATGGATTTGGTGCCATAGTAGTTAGACAATAATTTAAAGTAAAAGGCAGTGAGTGAAATCACATGAAACAGAAAAAATTTATTTCGATTTATGAAAATTTACGCACAGATATCATCGAATCAAAGTTACCCTATGGCGCTCAATTGCCCTCAGAAAATGAATTGGTATTCGACTATAATGCTTCTCGCGAAACTGTGCGCAAAGCGCTTAATCTACTTGTTAGAGATGGCATGATTCAGAAAATAAAAGGTAAAGGTTCAGTTGTCATCTATCAAGGTATTACAGAATTCCCATTTGCGAATTTAACCAGTTTCAGGGAAGTTCAACAAGGGTTAGGTCTGAGTCACGAGACTGAAGTTAGATTATTAGAACGCATACCTGCTAGTGAAGCGCCAGAAGTAAAAAGCGCTTTGGGCTTGCGTCAGAGTGAGACATTGTGGCATATTATTCGAACGCGAAAGATTGATCATCGTGTGAAAATTATCGATGAAGATTATTTAGTAGAAAAAATCGTTCCTAATATAACGATGCATATTGCTAAAGATTCGTTGTACCATTATATAGAACAAACATTGAAACTAGAAATTAGTTACTCTAATAAATCTATCACCTTCGAATCATTTGGTGATTTAGAATATGAAATATTTGGAGATGTAACGCCGTCGTATACTGCTACGGTCCGAGGAATCGTCCATTTAAAGGATACGACAAAATTTCAATATAATATTTCCAAACATTTAGCTACAGAATTTAAGTTTAACGATTTTTCGAGACGTCATAAAATTTAATGAAATAAGTTATAAAATAATGAATTGTATGACTTGCAATCAGTCATTACCTTATAGTATGATATATCTTGCCGTGCTAGGTGGGGAGGTAGCGGTTCCCTGTACTCGAAATCCGCTTTATGCGAGACTTAATTCCTTCGCTGAGGCTACGTTTTTGTGAAGTCTGCCCAAAGCACGTAGTGTTTGAAGATTTCGGTCCTATGCAATATGAACCCATGAACCATGTCAGGTCCTGACGGAAGCAGCATTAAGTGGATCATCATATGTGCCGTAGGGTTGCCGAGATTTAGCTGTCGACTTTGGTTACGTTTATGATACGTATTCGAAGCGAAGGTGCACGGTTTTAATTTTTAAATAAATACAATTAACCATATATTATGAGTGACTTATCTTTTGATAGCAGTCACTCTTTTTTTATATTAAAATAAGAGCGATACATTAATTTAATTGATCGAACTGCAACGATATCATTCTGATTGTAACTGCTGAAAATTGAATTTAGTGAATTTGGAGGAACGACATATGCAAATTTATTTAAGTACATTAACTGAAAATGACTATGACGCAAGTTTAGAGGAAATAAAAACCGCTTTTGAAAACGTCGTAGAGTCTAACCATGATGAACAAGATTTAGTTTTGAAAATTAGAGCGTCGACAGAGTATAATTACGAATTGGAAGTTGTTGCTAAGACAGATGAAGGTGATGTCGTTGGTCATGTGATGCTTTCGGAAATAGAGATTATTAACGATGAAACACGCTTTACCGCCTTAGCGTTAGCCCCTTTATCCGTATTGTCGAAATACAGAGGTAAAGGTATAGGTAAAGCCCTTGTCCAAGCAGTGGAGGAACGTGCAAAAGCGCAAGATTATACGACAATCATTGTACTTGGAGATCCTGGATATTATGGTATGTTAGGTTATGAAGAGGCGAGCCGTTATCAAATTTATAGTCCATTTGATGTGCCATCGAAATATTTTATGGTTAAATTCTTGTGGGAACAACTTGTTGAGCAACCAAATGGTAATGTAGTTTATCCAGAGGCATTTAATTAATATTCAAAATATAAAGCACAGTGATATAATAGTTGTTGAATGTTATTGGAGGTGCAAAGGTGAATTATCAAGCTTTATATAGAATGTTCAGGCCCCAAAGTTTTGAAGATGTAGTTGGCCAAGAACATGTAACTAAAACATTGCGCAACGCAATTTCAAAAGGAAAACAATCACATGCGTATATTTTTAGTGGACCTAGAGGAACAGGTAAAACAAGTATCGCAAAAGTATTCGCGAAAGCTATCAACTGTCTAGAACGTTCTGATGGAGAACCTTGTAATGAATGCGCTATTTGTACAGGTATTACGCGCGGAACGAATTCAGATGTGATTGAAATAGATGCTGCTAGTAATAATGGTGTGGATGAAATTAGAAATATCAGAGATAAAGTTAAATACGCACCAAGTGAATCAAAATTCAAAGTATACATTATAGATGAAGTTCATATGTTAACAACAGGCGCTTTCAATGCGTTGTTGAAAACTTTAGAAGAACCACCAGCCCATGCAATCTTTATTTTGGCGACTACTGAACCACATAAAATACCTCCGACAATTATTTCAAGAGCGCAAAGATTTGATTTTAAAGCAATTAGCCATGATGAAATTGTAGAACGTTTGCAATTCGTAGCAGACAATCAAGAGATAGAATATGATCATGGAGCCTTAGATTTTATCGCTAAAGCTTCTGAAGGCGGTATGCGAGACGCGCTAAGCATTATGGACCAAGCAATCGCTTTTGGCGATGAACACCTTACATTACAAGACGCGTTGAATGTAACTGGTAGTGTAGATGCTCAAGCGTTGAATGATTTACTGAAAGAGGTAGTTGAAGGAGATGTAAAAACTGCATTTTCAACTTACCATCAATTTATTGCACAAGGTAAAGAAGTAAATCGCTTGATTAACGATATGATTTATTTTGTAAGAGATACCATTATGGATAAGACATCTAATATGGATTCTGAATATGATGCATTGATGCATTTTGACTTGGATACTTTATATAAAATGATTGACGTGATTAATGATACGCTTGTTTCAATCAGATTTAGTGTCAATCAAAGCGTTCATTTTGAAGTATTATTAGTTAAAATAGCAGAAATGATTAAAGGAGAACCTGAAAATGTGCAAACTGTTGCTACAACGAGTGTAGCCAGTGAGCCTAATAATGAAGTATTGTTACAGCGAATGGAACAATTAGAAAATGAATTAAAAACTTTAAAATCACAGGGCGTCGTAGCTAACAGTGCCAAACCACAAGCTAAAAAAACAGCTAGTAAAGGTCCACAATCGAAAAATGCATTTTCAATGCAACAAATAGCCAAAGTGTTAGACAAAGCTAACAAAGAAGATATTAAGCAACTTAAAGACCACTGGCAAGAAGTTATAGATCACGCTAAGAGTAATGATATGAAGTCATTAGTAAGTCTTCTTCAAAATTCAGAACCAGTGGCAGCAAGTGAAACCCATGTACTGATTAAATTCGAAGAAGAAATACATTGTGAGATTGTAAATAAAGATGATGAAAAAAGAGAGAATATTGAGAACGTAGTATGTAACATTATAGATAAAACAGTGAAAGTAGTCGGTGTCCCAGCAGACCAGTGGATGAGGGTAAGGACAGAATATCTTCAAAATCGTAAACAAGGTACAAGTGCCGAGGAAAACAGAACAGCGACAACAACGTCACCTGAAGATGTTGATGTCGTTCAAAAGGCGAAGGACTTATTTGGAGAAAATACAGTAAATGTCATAGATGAAGAGTGATACATGACAATGAATTAAAAGGCATGTATAATGAGACAAAAGATGAAATACAATCAGTTGAGATTGAAGTTTTTAAGGAGGATAAATATATGCGCGGTGGCGGAAATATGCAACAAATGATGAAACAAATGCAGAAAATGCAAAAGAAAATGAATGAAGAGCAAGAAAAATTAAAAGAAGAAAAAGTACAAGGTACGGCTGGCGGTGGCATGGTGACTGTCACAGTATCAGGTCACAAAGAAGTTCTCGATGTAGAAATTAAAGAAGAAGCAGTTGATCCAGATGACATTGAAATGTTACAAGATTTAGTTATTGCTGCTACTAATGAAGCGATGAATAAAGCTGATGAACTTACTCAAGAACGCTTAGGTAAGCATACACAAGGCTTAAATATTCCTGGAATGTGATTGTATGCACTATCCAGAACCAATATCCAAACTTATCGACAGTTTCATGAAACTGCCAGGCATTGGGCCTAAAACAGCCCAACGTCTGGCGTTTCATGTATTAGATATGAAAGAAGACGATGTCGTTCAATTTGCTAAAGCTTTAGTCGATGTTAAACGAGAACTTACCTATTGTAGTGAATGCGGGCATATTACTGAGCAAGATCCATGTTATATTTGCCAGGATAAACAGAGAGATCGCTCAATTATTTGTGTAGTTGAGGACGATAAAGATGTAATCGCTATGGAAAAAATGCGTGAATATAAAGGCTTGTACCATGTGTTACATGGTTCTATTTCTCCGATGGATGGCATAGGACCGGAAGATATTAATATTCCAAGTCTGATTAATCGTTTGAAAAATGACGAAGTAAAAGAGTTAATCTTAGCGATGAACCCCAATTTGGAAGGTGAGTCAACAGCAATGTATATATCAAGACTGGTCAAACCAATTGGTCTAACAGTAACTCGATTAGCGCAAGGACTTTCTGTCGGCGGAGATTTAGAATACGCGGATGAAGTAACCCTATCAAAAGCGATTATGGGCAGAACAGAGATGTAGTAAATGCTCAATTGTAAATTCAAATGAAACCGAAGCTACCTTTTTTAAGGTAGCTTTAATTTTTCGAAAAGAATTTTAATAAATAGTAAAGTTTGTTTTATAGAGGTTTATCAGCTGTTTTTCGATAACAAACCTCGTGACGAATTAATAAAAACGAACTTTATGTATTTTTCGATATTTTAAAGTATGTGAATTGAAGAAGTTATGCTTTTGGTTTTACATAAAAGTGTAAATTTTACTGTTGTTCAAAGCGTTTTAAGCGTGTATAGTATTTACTTGTCGGACGAAACAAAACGACACACAAAACAATATTTCAAAACAAGCTTTAAAATTAATTTTAAAAAGTTCTTGACTTTCAAAGTCAAAACCTGTAGAATTAATTCTTGTGATTGAAACAAATGAACATTGAAAACTGAATTGCAATATGTCAACGTTAATTCCGATTTCAACATTAAATGTTGAATCAAAACAACGTGTTATTGATAACACAATTAGTATTTTATGAGCTAATCAAACATCATAATTTTTTATGGAGAGTTTGATCCTGGCTCAGGATGAACGCTGGCGGCGTGCCTAATACATGCAAGTCGAGCGAACAGATAAGGAGCTTGCTCCTTTGACGTTAGCGGCGGACGGGTGAGTAACACGTGGGTAACCTACCTATAAGACTGGAATAACTCCGGGAAACCGGGGCTAATGCCGGATAACATTTAGAACCGCATGGTTCTAAAGTGAAAGATGGTTTTGCTATCACTTATAGATGGACCCGCGCCGTATTAGCTAGTTGGTAAGGTAACGGCTTACCAAGGCAACGATACGTAGCCGACCTGAGAGGGTGATCGGCCACACTGGAACTGAGACACGGTCCAGACTCCTACGGGAGGCAGCAGTAGGGAATCTTCCGCAATGGGCGAAAGCCTGACGGAGCAACGCCGCGTGAGTGATGAAGGTCTTCGGATCGTAAAACTCTGTTATTAGGGAAGAACAAATGTGTAAGTAACTGTGCACGTCTTGACGGTACCTAATCAGAAAGCCACGGCTAACTACGTGCCAGCAGCCGCGGTAATACGTAGGTGGCAAGCGTTATCCGGAATTATTGGGCGTAAAGCGCGCGTAGGCGGTTTCTTAAGTCTGATGTGAAAGCCCACGGCTCAACCGTGGAGGGTCATTGGAAACTGGGAAACTTGAGTGCAGAAGAGGAAAGTGGAATTCCATGTGTAGCGGTGAAATGCGCAGAGATATGGAGGAACACCAGTGGCGAAGGCGACTTTCTGGTCTGTAACTGACGCTGATGTGCGAAAGCGTGGGGATCAAACAGGATTAGATACCCTGGTAGTCCACGCCGTAAACGATGAGTGCTAAGTGTTAGGGGTTTCCGCCCCTTAGTGCTGCAGCTAACGCATTAAGCACTCCGCCTGGGGAGTACGACCGCAAGGTTGAAACTCAAAGGAATTGACGGGGACCCGCACAAGCGGTGGAGCATGTGGTTTAATTCGAAGCAACGCGAAGAACCTTACCAAATCTTGACATCCTTTGACAACTCTAGAGATAGAGCCTTCCCTTCGGGGGACAAAGTGACAGGTGGTGCATGGTTGTCGTCAGCTCGTGTCGTGAGATGTTGGGTTAAGTCCCGCAACGAGCGCAACCCTTAAGCTTAGTTGCCAGCATTAAGTTGGGCACTCTAAGTTGACTGCCGGTGACAAACCGGAGGAAGGTGGGGATGACGTCAAATCATCATGCCCCTTATGATTTGGGCTACACACGTGCTACAATGGACAATACAAAGGGCAGCTAAACCGCGAGGTCATGCAAATCCCATAAAGTTGTTCTCAGTTCGGATTGTAGTCTGCAACTCGACTACATGAAGCTGGAATCGCTAGTAATCGTAGATCAGCATGCTACGGTGAATACGTTCCCGGGTCTTGTACACACCGCCCGTCACACCACGAGAGTTTGTAACACCCGAAGCCGGTGGAGTAACCATTTATGGAGCTAGCCGTCGAAGGTGGGACAAATGATTGGGGTGAAGTCGTAACAAGGTAGCCGTATCGGAAGGTGCGGCTGGATCACCTCCTTTCTAAGGATATATTCGGAACATCTTCTTTAGAAGATGACAAAGGAATAACATTGACATATTGTATTCAGTTTTGAATGCTCATTCGAGTATTCTTTAATGATTTGTACATTGAAAACTAGATAAGTAAGTAAAATTTATGATTTTACCAAGCAAAACCGAGTGAATAAGAGTTTTAAATAAGCTTGAATTCAAAAAGAAATAATCGCTAGTGTTCGAAAGAACACTCACAGATTAATAACATTTTGGGTTTTCAACCGACGGTTGTCGAGTTGGAAAGCAAATAGATTAAGTTATTAAGGGCGCACGGTGGATGCCTTGGCACTAGAAGCCGATGAAGGACGTTACTAACGACGATATGCTTTGGGGAGCTGTAAGTAAGCTGTGATCCAGAGATTTCCGAATGGGGGAACCCAATACGAGTTATGTCGTATTATCGATACGTAAATACATAGCGTATCGAAGGTAGACGCGGAGAACTGAAACATCTTAGTACCCGCAGGAAGAGAAAGAAAAATCGATTCCCTGAGTAGCGGCGAGCGAAACGGGAAGAGCCCAAACCAACGAGCTTGCTTGTTGGGGTTGTAGGACACTCTATACGGAGTTACAAAGGAATAGATTAGACGAAGCATCTGGAAAGATGCATCAAAGAAGGTAATAATCCTGTAGTCGAAAATCTGTTCTCTCTTAAGTGGATCCTGAGTACGACGGAACACGAGAAATTCCGTCGGAATCTGGGAGGACCATCTCCCAAGGCTAAATACTCTCTAGTGACCGATAGTGAACCAGTACCGTGAGGGAAAGGTGAAAAGTACCCCGGAAGGGAGTGAAAGAGAACTTGAAACCGTGTGCTTACAAGTAGTCAGAGCCCGTTAATGGGTGATGGCGTGCCTTTTGTAGAATGAACCGGCGAGTTACGATTTGATGCAAGGTTAAGCAGTGAATGTGGAGCCGTAGCGAAAGCGAGTCTGAATAGGGCGTTGAGTATTTGGTCGTAGACCCGAAACCAGGTGATCTACCCTTGACCAGGTTGAAGTTCAGGTAACACTGAATGGAGGACCGAACCGACTTACGTTGAAAAGTGAGCGGATGAGTTGAGGGTAGCGGAGAAATTCCAATCGAACCTGGAGATAGCTGGTTCTCTCCGAAATAGCTTTAGGGCTAGCCTCAAGTGATGATTATTGGAGGTAGAGCACTGTTTGGACGAGGGGCCCTTCTCGGGTTACCGAATTCAGACAAACTCCGAATGCCAATCAATTTAACTTGGGAGTCAGAACGCGGGTGATAAGGTCCGTGTTCGAAAGGGAAACAGCCCAGACCACCAGCTAAGGTCCCAAAATATATGTTAAGTGGAAAAGGATGTGGCGTTGCCCAGACAACTAGTATGTTGGCTTAGAAGCAGCCATCATTTAAAGAGTGCGTAATAGCTCACTAGTCGAGTGATACTGCGCCGAAAATGTACCGGGGCTAAACATATTACCGAAGCTGTGGATTGTCCGTAGGACAATGGTAGGAGAGCGTTCTAAGGGCGTTGAAGCATGATCGCAAGGACATGTGGAGCGCTTAGAAGTGAGAATGCCGGTGTGAGTAGCGAAAGACGGGTGAGAATCCCGTCCACCGATTGACTAAGGTTTCCAGAGGAAGGCTCGTCCGCTCTGGGTTAGTCGGGTCCTAAGCTGAGGCCGATAGGCGTAGGCGATGGATAACAGGTTGATATTCCTGTACCACCATGAATCGTTTTAAGCGATGGGGGACGCAGTAGGATAGGCGAAGCGTACGATTGGATTGTACGTCCAAGCAGTAAGACTGAGTGTTAGGCAAATCCGGCACTCATAAGGTCAAGCTGTGATGGGGAGAGGAAATTGTTTCCTCGAGTCGTTGATTTCACACTGCCGAGAAAAGCCTCTAGCTAGATTTATGGTGCCCGTACCGCAAACCGACACAGGTAGTCAAGATGAGAATTCTAAGGTGAGCGAGCGAACTCTCGTTAAGGAACTCGGCAAAATGACCCCGTAACTTCGGGAGAAGGGGTGCTCTTTAGGGTTCACGCCCAGGAGAGCCGCAGTGAATAGGCCCAAGCGACTGTTTATCAAAAACACAGGTCTCTGCTAAACCGTAAGGTGATGTATAGGGGCTGACGCCTGCCCGGTGCTGGAAGGTTAAGAGGAGTGGTTAGCTTCTGCGAAGCTACGAATCGAAGCCCCAGTAAACGGCGGCCGTAACTATAACGGTCCTAAGGTAGCGAAATTCCTTGTCGGGTAAGTTCCGACCCGCACGAAAGGCGTAACGATTTGGGCACTGTCTCAACGAGAGACTCGGTGAAATCATAGTACCTGTGAAGATGCAGGTTACCCGCGACAGGACGGAAAGACCCCGTGGAGCTTTACTGTAGTCTGATATTGAAATTCGGTACAGCTTGTACAGGATAGGTAGGAGCCTTAGATACGTGAGCGCTAGCTTACGTGGAGGCGTTGGTGGGATACTACCCTCGCTGTATTGGATTTCTAACCCGCACCATTAATCATGGTGGGAGACAGTGTCAGATGGACAGTTTGACTGGGGCGGTCGCCTCCTAAAGAGTAACGGAGGCGCTCAAAGGTTTCCTCAGAATGGTTGGAAATCATTCATAGAGTGTAAAGGCACAAGGAAGCTTGACTGCGAGACTTACAAGTCGAGCAGGGTCGAAAGACGGACTTAGTGATCCGGTGGTTCCGCATGGAAGGGCCATCGCTCAACGGATAAAAGCTACCCCGGGGATAACAGGCTTATCTCCCCAAGAGTTCACATCGACGGGGAGGTTTGGCACCTCGATGTCGGCTCATCGCATCCTGGGGCTGTAGTCGGTCCCAAGGGTTGGGCTGTTCGCCCATTAAAGCGGTACGCGAGCTGGGTTCAGAACGTCGTGAGACAGTTCGGTCCCTATCCGTCGTGGGCGTAGGAAATTTGAGAGGAGCTGTCCTTAGTACGAGAGGACCGGGATGGACATACCTCTGGTGTACCAGTTGTCGTGCCAACGGCATCGCTGGGTAGCTATGTATGGACGGGATAAGTGCTGAAAGCATCTAAGCATGAAGCCCCCCTCAAGATGAGATTTCCCAACTTCGGTTATAAGATCCCTCAAAGATGATGAGGTTAATAGGTTCGAGGTGGAAGCATAGCGATATGTGGAGCTGACGAATACTAATCGATCGAAGACTTAATCAAATTTAAAAGTTTTGTTGGTTGAACTAAATTTTACTTACAATCTAGTTTTGAGTGTATAAATTTTATACATGACATTGTCTGGTGACTATAGCAAGGAGGTCACACCTGTTCCCATGCCGAACACAGAAGTTAAGCTCCTTAGCGCCGATGGTAGTCGGACTTACGTTCCGCAAGAGTAGGACGTTGCCAGGCAAGTAAATAGGATGCGATGAGCCAAGACCGAGAGGTCTCTTTTTTTTACATAAAAGGAGCTTAACTTCCCAGTTCGAAGAACTGCAAACTGACAAAAGAAAGCGTTTGAAGCTGACGAAGTAAACGAGAGACGAAACGAGCTTACAAGCGGTAAGTGAGTGAGGAAAGCGTGAAACTGAGGAAAGATGCGAGCGCTTGTCTGAAGTCAGAAAAGCTGCTTAGCGCCGATGGTAGCTGACTTACGTTCCGCAAGAGTAGGTAAAGAGGAATACATGAGCTAAAGCTCATGCATAAGTCACACTATTCCAATAACATATAAATTCATAAGATATATAAGTGTCAAAGGTAAAAATTAAAATTAAGAAGTGTGACTTTACAGGCAAGTAAATAGGATGCGATGAGCCGAGACCGAGAGGTCTCTTTTTTTACATAAAAGGAGCTTAACTTCCAGTTCGAAGAACTGTAAACTGACAAAAGAAAGCGTTTGAAGCTGACGAAGTAAACGAGAGACGAAATGAGCTTACAAGCGGTAAGTGAGTGAGGAAAGCGTGAAACTGAGGAAAGATGCGAGCGCTTGCCTGAAGTCAGGGATGCTTCTTAGCGCCGATGGTAGCTGACTTACGTTCCGCAAGAGTAGGTAAAGAGGAATACATGAGCTAAAGCTCATGCATAAGTCACACTATTCCAATAACATATAAATTCATAAGATATATAAGTGTCAAAGGTAAAAATTAAAATTAAGAAGTGTGACTTTACAGGCAAGTAAATAGGATGCGATGAGCCGAGACCGAGAGGTCTCTTTTTTTTACATAAAAGGAGCTTAACTTCCCAGTTCGAAGAACTGCAAACTGACAAAAGAAAGCGTTTGAAGCTGACGAAGTAAACGAGAGACGAAACGAGCTTACAAGCGGTAAGTGAGTGAGGAAAGCGTGAAATAGTAAAAGGAATGCATGAGCAAAAACTCATGCATAAGTACCGCTATCTCAATAAATTGAGAGTGGTACTTTACGAGCGCTTGTCTGAAGTCAGGAAAGCTGCTTAGCGCCGAAGGTAGCTGACTTACGTTCCACAAGAGTAGGTAAAGAGGAATACATGAGCTAAAGCTCATGTATAAGTCACACTATTCTAATAACATGTAAATTCATAAGATATATAAGTGTGAAAGGTAAAAATTAAAATTAAGAAGTGTGACTTTACAGGCAATCAAGACCCGAAAGGGTCTTTTTTGCATAAAAAGAATTTTAACAGAATGAGTTAAGTTCATGTATCAATATCATTAATTCATAAAGGCGTGATACTTTAAAACTATGGTTTTTAAGTGCACGCATTTTTTTATATTATTATGTTAAAATGTAGAAGATTACAACGTTATACTGTTTTATAAGGTAATGTTAATTTTATTATTTATATAGTGGAATTGTAATGAAACAAGAAATATTGAATTGAAAAGCGAGGATAAGCATGAGCAAATCGTTGTTACATAAATTGAAAGGACTATTAGCTGAAGAACCTATTTCATTACATGTACCTGGACATAAAAATATGACTATTGGGTACTTGAATCAATTGGATTTTAAAATGGATATGACAGAAATTACAGGACTTGATGACTTACATTCTCCTGAGTCAGTAATAGCTGAAAGCATGAAGAATGTTGACAAACACCCTGATTATGATGCTTATTATTTAGTGAATGGTACTACTTCAGGAATATTGTCAGTGATTCAAGCGTTTTCTTCAAAAAATGGTGAATATGCGATAGCGCGCAATGTACATAAGTCTGTATTTCATGCATTAGATTTAATAAAGGCAAAGGCACAATTATTAAAAATGGATATCAGTGACGCTACGAATCAATATCTAGGGCCTGACAAAACGTCATTATATGATCAAGTGAAAGATAGTAAACTAGCAGTGTTTACTTATCCTAATTATTATGGTGAATGTTTTGATATAAAAACTGTTACAGAACTTTTAAAAACTTTGAAAATACCAATGCTAATCGATGAAGCTCATGGTGCACATCTAGGATTTGAACATTTTCCAGAAACGGCATTGAACATGGGCGCGGATTATGTTGTGCAGTCATATCATAAAACACTGCCATCGCTAACGATGAGTTCAGTGATATTTATTCATAAAAAGGCACCTTGTCGAGAAGCAGTCATAAGATATTTATCCTATTTTCAATCTTCTAGTCCATCATATTTATTAATGAGTAGCCTAGAACTGGCACAAAAATTTTATGACGACTATCATAGCGAATACTTTTTTCAAAAGAGAGAACAATTGGTTCAACAATTGGAAAACAAAGGGTTCGAAATTGTTGAGGTTGATGACCCACTAAAACTAAATGTAAGATGTAGAGGGTATCATGGTTACGAATTACAATCATACTTTGAAGCACACCATATTTATGTTGAATTGGCTGATGACTTTCAAGTGTTAATGGTCTTGCCGTTGTGGCATGAAGGTGATCAATTCCCGTTTGATGAATTACTATCAAGGATTGAAAAGGTTCAATTAGTAGAAAGACAGCACGATATAAATGTCAGCGTACCGTATAGAACGGGGAGTAGTATGTATTATGGTGGCGAAATACATAATGTGCGGAAAATAGACATTAAATATGCAGAAAATAAAATATTAGCTAATCACATTGTGCCGTATCCTCCTGGTATTCCAATAATGTTTAAAGGAGAAAAAATCACAGAAGATATGGTAAAATTAATGAATTATTGGTGTGAACAGCAACAAAGAGTAGAAGGAATAAAAAATTTTAAAATAGAAATTAAGGATGAATAAGATGTCAGCTTTTATAACTTTTGAGGGGCCAGAAGGTTCTGGAAAAACAACTGTAATACAACAAGTTGCAGAAAAACTCAAACATGAGTATAATATCGTACTTACAAGAGAGCCAGGAGGCGTGAAGACAGGAGAGCAAATAAGAGAAGTATTGTTAGAGGGAGAAGATATGGATGACCGTACTGAAGCATTATTATTTGCTGCATCAAGACGGGAACACCTCGTAGGTAAAGTTATTCCAGCATTAGATAATGATCATATTGTTCTATGTGATCGTTATATTGATAGTTCATTAGCATATCAAGGGTATGCAAGGGGTATAGGTATAGAAGAAGTTAAATCTATTAATGAATTTGCTATTAATGGATTATATCCAGACTTAACAATCTATCTAGATGTTAGTGTCGAAGTTGGTAGAGAGCGAATACTAAAAAATCAAAGAAATCAAAATCGATTAGATCAAGAAGATGTAAAATTTCATGAAAAAGTAGTTGAAGGTTATAAAAAGATTATTCATAATGAGTCTGAGCGCTTTATTGTAATTAATGCGGATCAAAGTATAGATAAAGTAGTGGATGCTACGTATGAATCTATCACCAATTATTTAGAAAAATTATGATATAATATTCAAAAGAGGTGTTTAGTATGAAAATGATTATAGCAATCGTACAAGATCAGGATAGTCAGGAACTTTCAGACAAACTTGTTAAACATAATTTTAGAGCGACAAAACTTGCAACAACAGGTGGATTTTTAAGAGCGGGCAATACAACTTTCTTATCAGGTGTAGAAGATAATCGTGTCGATGAAATGCTACAGGTTATTAATGATACTTGTGGAAATAGAGAACAACTTGTATCGCCGATTACCCCGATGGGTGGAAGTGCTGATTCATATATACCTTATCCAGTTGAAGTGGAAGTTGGCGGAGCAACGGTATTTGTTATGCCAGTAGAAGCTTTCCATCAATTCTAAAAACATGGTTGCTGTATATGGTAACTTTTCGACTTACATGTTGCTATTTGATTAGTTAATGCTAAATGTAATTCGTAAAGGCACTATGTATTAGCAGCCTTTTTATATAAAGGAGCAACATTAACATGGATGAACTAGAAAGACTGACAAAAGCATATCAATCTAATAAATTATCGCATGCATATTTATTTGAAGGTGACGATGGACAGACAATGCAACAAGTTGCGATTGATTTTTCTAAAATGATTTTATGTGGTGGAGAGGATCAATGTCAGTTAAAAGTAGAAACATTTAATCATCCAGATTTTATGTATGTGTCTTCTGAGGAAACAACAATTAAAAAAGATCAAATAGAGCAATTAGTGCATCATATGAATCAATTACCTATTGAAGGAAATTATAAAGTCTATATTATAGAATCCTTTGAAAAATTAACCATTCAAGGTGAAAATAGTATACTAAAATTTCTTGAAGAGCCTCCAGATAATACCATTGCCATTTTATTAACTACAAAACCAGAGCAAATTTTAGATACGATACACTCAAGATGCCAACATGTTTATTTTAAACCAATTAATAAATTGAATTTTATAGATAGATTAGTTGAGCGAGAAATCACTCGACCTGTTGCGGAATTGTTAAGTGCCTATACAACACAGATAGAGACTGCAGTTGCGTTAAACGAAGACTCAGATTTAATGGCTTTGCGCAAAAGTATCATCAAATGGTGTCAGTTAATATTAAAAAACCGTTCAATGGCATTAATAGCAGTTGTCGATTTATTAAAACAAGCTAAAAACAGACGTTTACAGTTATTGTCGTTGGCAGCAGTTAACAGTTTCTTTGAAGATATTATGCATGCTAAAGTAGGATTAGAAGAAGCAATGATATTCCAAGATTTACAGGTTGAAATTAAACAATACGCACAAGATTTATCATATAATCAGATTGTTTTAATGTTTGATCAGTTAACAGAAGCACATAAAAAATTAAATCAAAATGTAAATCCAACATTAGTATTTGAACAAATCGTCATAAAAGGGGTGAAATAATTATGCAAAATGTAGTAGGCATACACTTTCAACACTCAGGCAAAATGGAATATTATGCACCGCAAAATTTTGACTTAGGCTTGGGCGACTGGGTTGTCGTCGAATCAAAGCGAGGATTAGAAGTTGGACGAGTGAAGTATGAACCATTAAATGTAGCTGATGAAGATGTAGCGTTGCCATTAAAACAGATTGTTCGTAAGGCTACTGAAAAAGATATTATGCAATATGAACAAAATGAATATGATGCTAAAGATGCTTTGAATTTGTGCAAAGATATCATTCAACAACAGGATTTAGATATGCGCCTAGTGAATTGTGAATTTACTTTAGATAAATCGAAAGTTATTTTTAATTTCACATCAGATGAGCGTGTAGATTTTAGAAAGTTAGTGAAGGTTTTAGCTCAAAAGCTGAGAACAAGAATAGAATTAAGACAAATTGGCGTTAGAGATGAAGCGAAATTATTAGGGGGCATTGGACCTTGTGGTCGCTCGTTATGTTGCTCTACTTTTTTAGGGGATTTTGAACCAGTTTCGATAAAGATGGCTAAAGATCAGAATTTATCGCTAAATCCTTCAAAGATTTCTGGTGCTTGTGGCCGTCTTATGTGCTGTTTAAAATATGAAAATGATTATTATGAAGAAGCGAGAGCTCAGTTACCAGATGTTGGAGATGTCATTGAAACACCAGAAGGTAATGGTAAAGTTGTGGGCTTGAATATTTTAGATATCTCTATGCAAGTTAAAGTAGAGGGTCTTGAGCAACCATTAGAATATAAAATGGAAGAATTAGAAACATTAAAGTAGGAGGCCGTGACAACATTGAATCGAAGCGACATATTTGAAAATCTAGCTCATTTAGAGGAAAACATTAATCAAATTAATCGTGACATGTTAAATTTAAAAAATCTTACAGTAGAATTAATTGAAGAAAATGTCGCCTTACAAATCGAAAATGAGAATTTAAAAACATTAATAGATAAAGAAGAAAAAACTAAGAAAATAGAAAACGGTAAAAAAGATCAACCTAAACGCCCATTACGTAGCAAAGATAATTTAGCAATGTTATATAAAGAAGGTTTTCATATATGCAACGGAGAGCTATTTGGGAAACATAGAAAAGGCGACGACTGTTTGTTTTGTCTTGAAGTACTAAGTGAATAGTATCAATGTTTTTCATACAAATAAAAAATATGGAGTTGAGGATGAGAAAAGCGATAGGCTTCATTAGCGAAGCATCGTAGGCTCATCCTCTTTTTTGGAGGTTACAAAAATGTTATTGCAAAATGAAAGGTATGATTTTTTACTAAAAGAGAAATTAGAAATTATACAAAATGATGATGTCTTTTCATTTTCAACGGATGCTTTGTTACTCGCACATTTTACAAAAATAAAGAAAAAGGACGTTATTATGGATTTATGTTCCGGTAATGGCGTTATTCCTTTACTGTTATCTCATAAAGGTAATCAGTTTATTGAAGGTATCGAAATACAAGAACAATTAGTGCACATGGCGAAAAGAAGTATTGTTCATAATCATCTAACCGATAGAATTCATATGTATCATATGGATTTGAAGCAAGCACATCATACGTTTAAACCAGCACAGTATAGTCTTGTTACATGCAATCCGCCTTATTTTAAAGTCAATCAACAATTTCAACATCAAAAAGATGCACATAAAATAGCTAGACATGAGATAATGTGTACATTGGATGATTGTTGTTTTGAAGCACGACACTTATTGAAAGAAGGCGGAAGATTTTTAATTGTGCATCGTGCTGACCGTCTTATGGATGTCTTAAGCAGTATGAGACATTATCGCATAGAACCTAAAAAGCTTTATTTTATTTATAGTAAGCCGGGTAAAGTAGCACAAACAATTGTAGTTGAAGGACGAAAAGGTGGTAACCAAGGGTTAGACATACAGCAACCATTCTATATTTATAATGAAGATGGAACATATTCAGAAGAAATGAGAGAAATCTATTATGGATAAGCATTATATATATATCGTTAGATGTAAAGATGGAAGTTTATATACAGGTTATGCAAAAGATATAGAACAAAGAATAGCAAAACATAATAGCGGTCAAGGTGCTAAATATACTAAAATAAGACGGCCGGTAGAGTTAGTTTATCAAGAAATGTTTAATACTAAATCAGAAGCTTTGAAGCGGGAATATGAAATCAAAACATTTACCAGAGAGAAAAAATTACAGTTGATAAGTGAGGGGTAGAAGTATGGCGATATTGTATTTAGTAGGCACACCGATTGGAAATTTATCTGATATTACATATAGAGCAGTTGATATATTACGTACAGTAGACTTGATTGCATGTGAAGATACACGAGTGACAAAAAAGCTTTGTGCACATTATGATATACATGCACCGTTGAAATCCTATCACGACCATAATAAAGCGCAGCAGACAGAATATTTAATCCAACAATTACAGGAAGGGATTGATATTGCGTTAGTGTCAGATGCTGGCCTACCTTTGATAAGTGATCCTGGATACGAACTTGTTGTAGCTGCAAGAAATAATGGAATCAGAGTTGAGACTGTACCGGGACCAAATGCTGGCTTGACTGCATTAATGGCAAGTGGATTACCTTCTTTTACATACACATTTCTTGGATTTTTACCAAGGAAAGAAAAGGCAAAATATGATTTGTTAGAACAACGCATGTTTCAAGATAGTACATTGATTATTTATGAATCACCGCACCGTGTTAAAGATACATTAAAGGCAATTTATAAAATAGATGCGCAACGAAATGTGTCAATAGGTAGGGAATTAACAAAAAAATTCGAAGAAATTATCACGGACAAAGTTGAAAAATTACTAATGAAACTAGATGAAGGCGACATACTTACAAAAGGTGAATTTGTCATCATTATTGAAGGGGACATTGCAATAGAAGATACCTCTTGGTTTGAAGATATGTCGATACATGAACACGTTGAGCACTACATTAATAAAAATATGAAACCTAAAGCAGCGATTAAACAAGTTGCTGAAGAAAGACAAATGAAGACAAGTGAAGTATATGATATATATCACAATGTATAAAATTAGACTAACAAATCTCAGCGTTAAAAAGAAAATAGAAGAATAGATTTTTTGAAATTTTATCAATAAAATCAAGTGAAAAATTCCCATAACAAGCTTGATTTATGGTAATGTAGATAAGATAGAGAGTATTTATCGTGTTGTAAAATGAGTGGAAATAGACGAGGGACAAATACTTAATTTTATACTACATCAAACGTATTAAAATGATTAATAAATATAAAATGAACACTTATCTGCTTCATTGAAAATAAAAATAAATTTAGATATATTTAAAGTGAGAGAAACGAGGAGGAACATTGATGGCGAAAGAAACATTTTATATCACTACACCTATATATTATCCGAGTGGGAATTTACATATCGGTCATGCATATACAACTACAGCTGGTGATGTCATCGCACGTTATAAAAGAATGCAAGGCTATGATGTTCGATATTTAACAGGAACGGATGAACATGGTCAAAAAATACAAGAAAAAGCGCAAAAAGCAGGGAAATCAGAATTGGATTATTTAGATGAAATGATTTCAGGCATCAAAGCGTTATGGAAAAAATTAGAGATATCCAATGATGACTTTATTCGTACAACAGAAGCACGTCACAAAGAAGTTGTACAACAAATATTTGAACGCTTATTGGCGCAAGGTGACATATATCTTGGTGAATACGAGGGTTGGTATTCTGTACCGGATGAAACGTATTATACTGAAACACAACTTGTTGATCCTGTATATGAGAACGGTGCAATTGTCGGAGGTAAAAGCCCTGATTCTGGACACGAAGTAGAATTGGTAAAAGAAGAAAGCTATTTCTTTAATTTATCTAAATATACTGATCGCTTATTAGAATTTTATGATGAAAATCCTGATTTTATTCAACCACCATCTCGTAAAAATGAGATGATTAATAATTTCATCAAACCAGGATTAGAAGATTTAGCAGTATCTCGTACATCGTTCGATTGGGGAATCCATGTTCAATCGAATCCGAAACATGTGGTTTATGTATGGATTGATGCACTAGTAAACTATATTTCATCACTTGGCTACTTATCAGATGATGATAGCTTGTTTAAAAAATATTGGCCTGCAGACATTCATATTATGGCGAAAGAAATTGTTAGATTCCATTCTATCATTTGGCCGATTTTATTGATGGCTTTAGACATTCCATTACCTAAAAAGGTCTTTGCTCATGGATGGATTTTAATGAAAGATGGCAAGATGAGTAAATCAAAAGGAAACGTAGTAGATCCTAATGTGTTGATTGATCGTTATGGCTTAGATGCAACACGCTATTATTTAATGCGTGAGTTACCATTTGGTTCTGATGGTGTATTTACGCCAGAAGGATTCGTAGAACGCACAAATTATGATTTGGCGAATGATTTAGGTAACCTAGTTAACCGTACCATTTCAATGGTTAATAAATACTTTAATGGCGAACTACCAGCTTATGAAGGTCCTAAGCACGAACTCGATGAAGAAATGGAACAATTGGCGCTTGATACTGTGAAAACATTCCATGAAAATATGGATAATTTGCAATTCTCAGTAGCGCTTTCAACAATATGGAAATTTATAAGTAGAACGAATAAATATATTGATGAAACGACGCCTTGGATTCTAGCGAAAGATGAGAACCAGAAAGAAATGCTCGGCAATGTTATGGCTCATTTAGTAGAAAATATTCGTATCATTGCAGTGTTATTAAGACCATTCTTAACAAATGCACCAAGACAAATTTTTGAACAGCTAAATATCAATTCACCTGAATTATATGAATTTAGCAGTATTAAACAATATGGTGCATTAACCGAGCCAATTATGGTAAGTAGTAAGCCAAAACCTATTTTCCCACGCTTAGAAAGTGATGCTGAAATAGAATATATTAAGCAATCTATGCAATCAGATAAGGTGGAAGAAGCGAAAGCAGAAATACCTAGTAAATCACAAATTGATATCAAAGATTTTGATAAAGTAGAAATCAAAGCAGCAACGATTATTGATGCTGAGAATGTAAAAAAATCTGACAAATTATTAAAAATCCAAGTTGATTTAGATAATGAACAACGTCAAATTGTTTCAGGTATTGCCAAGTTCTATCAACCCGAAGATATTATCGGCAAAAAAGTTGCGGTAGTTACCAACTTGAAGCCAGCTAAATTAATGGGACGAAAATCAGAAGGTATGATTTTATCTGCTGAAAAAGATGGTGTACTTACACTGGTAAGTCTTCCGAATGCAATTCCAAATGGTGCAGTAATTAAGTAATCATAGATAAAGGGAGCGATTTAATATGCTAATCGATACACATGTTCATTTAAATGCAGAACAATACGATGAAGATTTAGAAGCGGTTATTGAGCGTGCAAGAGATAATGGCGTAGATCGTATGTTTGTAGTAGGCTTTGATACACCAACCGTTGAACGTACGATGGAGTTAATAGATCAATATGACTTTATATACGGTATTATTGGATGGCACCCTGTAGATGCTATTGATTGCACAGAAGAAAGATTGGCATGGATAGAAAAGTTGGCAGCACATCCTAAAGTTATTGGAATTGGTGAAACTGGCTTAGATTATCATTGGGATAAGTCTCCAAAAGATGTCCAACAAGCCCTTTTTAGAAAGCAAATTGCACTAGCTAAGCGTGTGAATCTACCAATTATTATTCATAATAGAGAGGCGACACAAGACTGTGTGGATATTTTAAAAGAAGAGCATGCAGAAGAAATCGGCGGTATTATGCATAGTTTTAGTGCTTCTCCTGAGATTGCTGACGATGTCATTAATAAATTGAATTTCTATGTATCATTAGGAGGCCCTGTTACATTTAAAAATGCAAAACAGCCTAAAGAAGTTGCTAAACATGTACCATTCGATAGATTATTAGTTGAAACAGATGCACCGTTCCTATCGCCACATCCTTATAGAGGGAAGCGAAATGAACCAGCACGTGTAACTTTAGTAGCTGAGCAAATTGCTGAGTTACGTGAAGTTAGCTATGAAGACGTTTGTCGTCAAACGACTGAGAACGCTGAACGTTTGTTTAAATTAAAAGCATAAAGATATTATTTTAAAGGTATCGGTCTGAAATATGGCTTAGTTGGTCTAGTGAATACTAAGAGTAACCATAATTTATGCCGATACCTTTTTAATTTTTCTAAAATGAAGTAAAAACGAAAGGTGTCACAATAAATGAAGATAAATGAATTTATTGTAGTAGAGGGCAGAGATGATACAGAGCGGGTCAAAAGCGCTGTGGATTGCGACACAATTGAAACAAATGGAAGTGCAATTGACGAAAAAACTTTAAATGTGATTGCACAAGCATATGAAACTCGAGGTGTCATTGTTCTAACAGACCCTGATTTCCCAGGTGATAAAATTCGTAATACGA
Source organism: Staphylococcus sp. 11-B-312 (assembly GCF_016743055.1). Classification (NCBI taxonomy): domain Bacteria; kingdom Bacillati; phylum Bacillota; class Bacilli; order Caryophanales; family Staphylococcaceae; genus Staphylococcus; species Staphylococcus sp. 11-B-312. The sequence continues at coordinate 2,486,778 of NZ_CP068241.1, read as the reverse complement.
TAAAAAAATATATTCCAGGGGTTAAACACGCTTATATTGATCGAGAAAAAGCTAAAAGTAAACGTGGTAAAATAGGTGTCGAACATGCGAAAATTGAAGACATAAAAGAAGCTTTGATTTATGTAAGTACACCATTCGAAGAGGGTCATGAAAGTATCAGTAAGGAAGTTCTGATTGATCTTGGATTAATAATTGGTAAAGACGCGCGTAGAAAAAGAGAAATTTTAGGAAGAAAACTTCATATCGGTCATTCTAACGGCAAACAACTACTTAACAAGTTAAATGCTTTTGGTTATACAGAAGAAGATGTTAGAAATGCCTTGAAAGATAATAAAGGAAGTGAAAAATAATTGGATATGAAAGATATTGCCACACCATCGCGAACAAAGGCACTTTTAAATCATTATGGTTTTAGTTTCAAAAAAAGTTTAGGACAAAACTTTTTAATCGATGTCAACATTATTCATAATATTATTGATGCCAGTCACATAGATGAACGAACAGGTGTTATTGAAGTAGGACCGGGCATGGGATCATTGACAGAACAATTAGCTAAAAGTGCAAAAAAAGTGATTGCATTTGAAATTGATCAACGCTTAATACCAGTATTGAATGAAACAATGGCACCATATAACAATGTTACAGTAATCAATGAAGATATATTGAAAGCGGATATTGCGCATTATGTGACACATGAACTAGCAGATTGTGACCAAATTTTAGTTGTTGCTAACTTACCATATTATATAACTACACCTATTTTATTAAACTTAATGCAACAAAAATTACCGATTGATGGTTATGTGGTTATGATGCAAAAAGAAGTTGGTGAGCGATTAAACGCCGAAGTAGGCACGAAAGCTTATGGCTCCCTTTCTATAGTCGCACAGTTTTATACAGAAACGAGCAAAGTGCTGACTGTGCCCAAAACGGTATTTTTACCACCACCAAACGTAGATTCAATCGTTGTGAAATTAATGAAACGTGATCAACCACTTGTCGATGTAGACGATGAAGATAAGTTTTTCAAAATGTCAAAAGCCGCATTCGGACAAAGAAGAAAAACCATTAACAATAATTATCAAAGTTTGTTTGTGGATGGAAAAGCAAATAAAGAAATCATTGTGAATTGGTTGGAAGCCAGTGGCATTAACCCTAAAAGACGGGGAGAAACACTTTCTATAAAAGAATTTGCAAAATTATATAATGAATTGAAAAATTTCCCAGAATTAGCATTTTAAATGATTGACAACTGCGTTTCACCTTGCTAAAATTGATGTTTGTTTGACAAAATCGCGCTAAATGTGTTATTATACAACTTGTAGCGAGGTGGAGCAATATGCCAAAATCTATTGGAGACATCAAAAATTCACTTGATTGTCAATTAGGAAACCGTATTGTACTGAAAGCGAATGGTGGTCGTAAAAAAACAATTGAGCGTAGCGGTGTTTTAAAAGAAACGTACCCATCCGTTTTTATTGTTGAACTAGACCAAGATATTCATAATTTTGAGCGTGTATCATATACATACACTGACGTTTTAACAGAAAACGTACAAGTTTCTTTTGAAGATGATAATCATCAAGAAGCAATTGCACACTAAATAGCAGTAATATAAATTGAAATTTTGGTTAAAGCAACCATATTTTTATTTAAGACATTAATAATGAGATTGATTAGTAAAAGGTATGTTGGTGAATAATCATCAATATACCTTTTTCTTTTTGAAATAATATAAAGCGCATCAGAATTAAGGAGATATAGTTTTGTTACGTCAAAATATTAATGTAAAATAAGGAATTAACCGCTTATTTTATATGTCAGATTAATTTAAGTCATAAGTAAGGTAAATTGGATAAATAACTTATAAATTTTAAAAAAAGAATAACGCAAGTATAACAATATGTTAAAATCATTTTATTACCATATCGAATTGAAAGAGGGTGGGAATATGATTTATGAGACTGCGCCAGCAAAAATAAATTTAACGTTGGACACACTCTTCAAACGAGATGATGGTTTTCATGAAGTTGAAATGATTATGACAACGATTGATCTTAATGATCGTTTATCTTTTGAACTGCGAAAAGATAAAAAAATAGTTGTAGACGTAGAGCAAAGTTATGTTCCCTCCGATAATAAAAATTTGGCCTACAAAGCAGCAGCGTTAATGAAAGAAACTTATAATTTACAGCAAGGTGTGACGATTACGATAGATAAAGATATCCCAGTTTCAGCTGGCCTTGCAGGTGGATCGACAGACGCCGCTGCAACATTGAGAGGAATGAATCGACTATATAAGTTAAATAGACCTTTAGAAGAACTATGTGAGTTAGGAATACAAATAGGCACTGATATTCCTTTTTGTATATATGGGAAAACTGCTTTTTGTAGAGGAAAAGGTGAGTTAATTGGGTTTATGAACAAACCACCGTCGGCATGGGTTATTGTTGCCAAGCCAGATATAGGCATTTCCTCCCCAGATATTTTTAAAAAGCTAGATTTAACTCAAGAACATGAGGTTTATACTGAAACTTGTAAAGAAGCATTGGATACAGGGAATTATGAATTATTATGTAATAGTCTTTCAAACAGATTGGAACCTATCTCTGGAGAAATGTATTCAGAAATCTATAAAATTAAAGAAAATATGCTTGAAAATGGAGCAGATGGTGCTGTAATGAGTGGGAGTGGTCCAACCGTATATGGATTAACGCAAAAAGAACGACAAGCCAGGCATGTATATAATGCAGTCAATGGTTGTTGTAATGAAGTCTATATTGCAAGATTATTAGGTTAGTGAGAAGGGATGAAGAAAATGCGCTATAAAAGAAGTGAACGTATTGTTTTTATGACACAATACTTGATGAATAACCCCAATAAATTAATACCTTTAACGTTTTTTGTACAAAAATTTAAGCAAGCAAAATCATCCATCAGTGAAGATGTACAAATTATTAAGTCTACTTTTCAAAAAGAAAAGTTGGGCACAGTAATAACGACCGCTGGAGCTAGTGGTGGCGTTACATATAAGCCACAGATGAGTAAAGCAGAAGCAAGTGAAGTCGTAGATGAAGTTATCGAACTTCTGCAAGAAAAAGATAGACTGTTACCAGGTGGTTATTTATTCTTATCAGATTTAATGGGGAACCCAACTTTATTGAATAAGGTGGGGAAATTAATTGCAACGCTTTATATGGATCAAGAGTTAGATGCGGTTGTAACTATTGCTACAAAAGGTATCTCATTAGCCAATGCAGTAGCTAATGTATTGAATTTACCAGTGGTAGTGATAAGGAAAGATAATAAAGTAACCGAAGGCTCTACGGTTTCGATAAATTATGTATCAGGTTCTACTAGAAAGATAGAAACGATGGTATTATCTAAGCGTACATTACCAGAAAACTCTAATGTCCTCGTTGTGGATGATTTTATGCGTGCAGGTGGTTCTATTAACGGTGTAATGAATTTAATGAATGAGTTTAAAGCACATGTTAAAGGGGTATCCGTATTAGTAGAATCAAAAGAAGTTAAGCAAAGATTAATTGAAGATTATACTTCCTTAGTTAGATTGTCTGATGTAGATGAATACAATCAGGAATTTAAAGTGGAAAATGGCAACAGTTTAACTAAATTTACTTAAAGGAGCGGATCAACATCATGAAAGTAGTCAACACATCAAAAGCACCGGAAGCATTGGGGCCATACTCACATGCAACGGTCATTAACGGACTTGTGTTTACATCAGGACAAATCCCATTAAATTTAGATGGTGAAATTGTTAGTGATGATGTGAAAGCACAAACGAAACAAGTCTTAGAAAATGTAAAAGTTGTATTAGATGAAGCTGGATCGGATATAGATTCAGTAATCAAAGCAACAATATTCATTGCTGATATGAATGAATTTCAAAATATAAATGAAGTTTATGGTGAATATTTTGCGAAACATCAACCGACAAGAAGTTGTGTCGAAGTCGCAAGATTACCTAAAGATGTAAAAGTTGAAATTGAAGTAATCGCAGAAGTGAAGTAATTTAAGGGATTTATAATTTTTGATGAAATTGTTAAGCTTCTAACAAAGAGATACTAGGGGGGCTCACTACATGAAAGTGACAGATGTAAGACTTAGAAAAATACAAACAGATGGAAGAATGAAAGCTTTAGTTTCAATAACTCTAGATGAATCATTTGTAGTACATGATTTAAGAGTGATTGAAGGCAACTCAGGTCTATTCGTCGCAATGCCAAGTAAAAGAACACCAGATGGTGAATTTCGTGATATCGCGCATCCAATTAATTCAGAAATGAGACAAGAAATTCAAGATGCGGTTATGAAAGTTTATGACGAAACGGATGAAGTTATCCCTGATAAGAATGCTCAATCATCAGAAGAAACAAATGATGAAGCTTAATATAAAAGATGAATCAAATTAAAAAGGGCTTGGGACATAGATCTCAATCTTAATATAAAAAAGACCAATTCGTATGCTAACGGATTGGTCTTTTTGTGTCTTACTCAAAAATAAGAATATAAAGAATTGAAATAAATTATTATAATGAAAAGGTGACAAAAATATATTTTTTTGTTTTCAAATAAATCAAAAACTATTCTAAATAATTACAAGTTATTTTAATAATTGAAAAACTGACATTTAAATTAGTAACGGTGTGACATCTAAAATATATAATTTTTCACAAAGTATGAAATCAGTTTGTGAAAAACATTTTGTGATGATTTGTGTCAGTCAAAGATGACAATTATGAATATGTGAAGTTGATAGAAAATAACTTGAATTGTTTCCATTGTATAACATTAGGGTTTTGAGCCTTGAAAGTGGTACTAGCGTTAAATTATAATAATATAGAAGTGTATAATTTAATGGAGGGTTACACACATGCAAAGACATGCAATAGTACTTGCAGCTGGAAAAGGTACACGTATGAAATCTAAGAAATACAAAGTACTACATGAGGTTGCGGGCAAATCAATGATTGAACATGTCGTTGATAACGTTAAACAATCTGGAGTAGAAAATCTTGTGACCATTGTTGGCCACGGTGCAGAAAGCGTGAAAGAAACGTTAGGAGATACATCATTATATAGTTTCCAAGACGAACAACTCGGTACTGCACATGCTGTTGAAATGGCAAGTGAGCACTTGAAAGACGAACAAGGTACAACATTAGTGGTTTGTGGTGATACGCCATTAATAACTGGAGAGACACTTAAATCATTATTAGAACATCATGAGCGCAATCAAGCTGATGCAACAGTTTTATCAGCGACGACGAGTAATCCATATGGTTATGGTCGTATTGTGAGAGATGGCAATGATCATTTAGTTAAGATTGTAGAGCAGAAAGATGCAACAGCAGATGAACAACAAATCAATGAAATTAGCTCAGGTATTTTTGCATTTGATAATAAATTACTTTTTGAAAAATTGAAATTGGTAAAAAATGATAATGTCCAAGCTGAATATTATTTACCTGACGTTTTATCTCTTATTTTACAAGCACAAGGAACGGTTGAAATATATCGTACAGATAATTTTGAAGAAATTATGGGTGTCAACGATCGTCTAATGTTAAGTGAGGCAGAGGCAGCTTATAGAAAACGTATCAATGACTTCCATATGAGAAACGGTGTAACACTTATCGATCCTGCTACTACATATATAGGTGCAGATGTAAAAATCGCCATGGATGTTACAATTGAAGCAAATGTGAAATTAGCTGGTAGTTGTGAAATTGGCGAAGATACCATTGTTGGCCAAAACACAGAAATTCTTAATAGTAAAATAGGTTCAAACGTTACAATTAAGCAATCGGTGATTAACGAATCAGTTGTAGGTGACAATACTACAATTGGACCGTTTGCTCAATTACGTCCTGGGGCAGACTTAGGTGAAAATGTTAAAGTTGGAAACTTTGTAGAAGTTAAGAAATCAGTCGTGAAAACAGGTGCTAAATTACCGCATTTAAGTTATATTGGTGATGCAGAAATTGGTGAACGTACGAATGTAGGTTGTGGTTCTATCACAGTAAACTATGATGGTAAGCATAAATCAAAAACAATCATCGGCAATGATTCATTTATAGGTTGTAACACCAACTTAGTAGCACCAGTTACTTTAGGTGATAGATCATTTATAGCTGCAGGTTCTACCATTACTGATAACGTGCCACATGATAGTTTAGCATTAGCAAGAGCGAGACAAACAACTAAAGAAGGTTATTTGAAAAAATAGACACGATTAGATTATGATTCTAATCACATAAATATAATGTAGATCTAAGTAAGACCTCAATCGACATTTTGTAGATTAATGAAATAAATATAACTTTGTCTATGAACGAAACTAATTGAATGAATTAATTGGAGGACTATAAATGTTAAACAATGAGTATAAGAATTCTGCTTTGAAAATATTCTCTTTAAAAGGTAATGAGCCCTTAGCCCAAGAAGTAGCAGATAATGTTGGAATCGAGCTAGGAAAATGTTCTGTAAAACGTTTTAGCGATGGAGAAATTCAAATTAATATTGAAGAAAGTATTCGTGGTTGTGACGTATTTATTATTCAACCTACTTCTAATCCAGTAAACTTACATTTAATGGAATTATTAATTATGATTGATGCTTGCAAACGTGCTTCAGCAGCCAATATTAATATCGTAGTGCCATACTATGGGTACGCACGTCAAGATAGAAAAGCGCGCAGCCGTGAACCAATCACAGCAAAATTAGTTGCAAACTTAATCGAAACTGCTGGCGCAGATCGCATGATTGCCTTAGATTTGCATGCACCACAAATCCAAGGGTTCTTCAATATGCCAATAGATCACTTGATGGGTGTTCCGATTTTAGCAGAATACTTCCAAAATGATACAGACATTGACCCAGAGGAATGTGTTGTAGTTTCTCCAGACCACGGTGGTGTAACGAGAGCACGCAAACTTGCAGATATTCTTAAAACACCAATTGCAATCATAGATAAACGACGTCCTAAACCTAATGTGGCTGAAGTAATGAATATTGTTGGTGAAATTGAAGGTCGCACAGCGATAATTATCGACGATATCATCGATACAGCCGGTACGATTACATTAGCAGCTCAAGCGCTCAAAGATAAAGGAGCAAAAGATGTTTATGCATGTTGTACACACCCTGTCTTATCAGGCCCAGCTAAAGAACGTATTGAAAATTCAGCGATTAAAGAGCTAGTCGTTACAAATTCAATTCAATTAGATGAAAATCGTAAACCAGCCAATACTAAAGAACTGTCAGTTGCAGGTTTATTAGCACAAGCTATTGTGCGCGTATATGAAAGAGAATCTGTTAGTGTACTATTTGACTAATTAATGCAATAGTTGTATAATTATTCCGTTCGTGATTTCAATTCACGATTAAATAAACACTTGCAAGCAACATTATGTTGATGGGCAAGTGAGGGGTTCTTATTATGATAATAAGAACAAAAAATGAAAGGTGGAAATAATATGGCTTCATTAAAGTCAATTATTCGTCAAGGTAAACAAACACGTTCAGACCTTAAAACACTAAGAAAAATTGGTAAAGTACCTGCAATCGTCTATGGTTATGGTACAAAAAATACTTCAGTAAAAGTTGATGAAGTAGAATTTATCAAAGTGATTCGTGAAGTTGGACGTAACGGTGTTATCGAATTAGGCGTAGGTTCTAAAACAATTAAAGTAATGGTTTCAGACTATCAATTCGATCCACTTAAAAACCAAATTACTCACATTGACTTCTTAGCGATCAATATGAGTGAAGAACGTACAGTTGAAGTACCAGTTCAACTTACTGGTGAAGCAGTAGGAGCTAAAGAAGGTGGCGTTGTTGAACAACCATTATTCGACCTTGAAGTAACTGCAACACCGGATAATATCCCTGAATCTATCGAAATTGACATCAGCGAATTAGATGTTAACGATAGCTATTCAGTGGCAGACATTAAAGTTTCAGGTGATTTCACAATTGAAAATGACCCTGAAGAGTCTGTAGTAACAGTAGTTCCTCCAACTGAAGAACCTACTGAAGAAGAAATCGAAGCTATGGAAGGCGAATCAGAAACTGAAGAGCCTGAAGTTGTTGGTGAAGATAAAGAAGACGACGAAGAAGAAAAAGAAGAAGAGTAATTTCTTCGATTCCTTTTTCAAACACGCGATTTCAATAAGAAAAATGATTTTAAAAAGCACCATGCTTAATTCGTTAAGCTGGTGTTTTTTTATGTTAATATAGTGAATGATATGAAAATATAAAAAGAAACTATAGAGTGTTGCGAAATAATAAATGTTTCTGAGTGAATACAACAATTGGAGGTAACATAATGAAATGTATTGTAGGTTTAGGCAATATCGGCAAACGCTTTGAGCTGACAAAACATAATATTGGTTTTGAAGTGATTGACTATATGTTAGAACAGAATCAATTTAAATTAGATAAACAAAAGTATAAAGGTGCCTATACAATCGAACATTTGGCTGGTGAGAAAGTGATGTTTATAGAACCAATGACGATGATGAACTTGTCTGGGGATGCTGTAGGTCCACTGATGAAGTATTATAATATTGATGTAGACGATTTACTTGTACTATATGATGATTTGGATTTACCTCAAGGGGAAATTCGATTACGACAAAAAGGCAGTGCCGGCGGTCATAATGGTATGAAATCGATTATTCAAGCCTTAGGTACAGACGAATTTAAACGTATTCGTATTGGTGTTGATCGTCCGTCCAACGGCATGTCGATTGTTGATTATGTATTGCAAAAATTTTCAAAACAAGAAATGGAAACAATGAATAACGTAATAGAACATTCAGCACGTGCAGTAGAAGCTTATATTGAAAGTTCTCGTTTTGACCGTGTGATGAATGAGTTTAATGGTGAGGTCAAGTGAAATCAATAATTACAGAATACATTAAAGAAGATAAACGCTATCAAGAGTTGAATGAAGTATTTGGTGAAGCCAACGTATTGGTTACTGGGTTATCTAGTTCGGCAAAGGCAACAATTATAGCTGAAAAATTTATTCATAGTTCAAAGCAACTCCTTGTAGTAACGAACAACTTGTATCAAGCTGACAAACTAGAGAGCGACTTACAACAATATGTTGATACTGACGATATATACAAGTATCCAATGCAAGATATTATGACAGAAGAATTTTCCACACAAAGCCCCCAATTCATGAGTGAACGTGTACGTACTTTGACGGCACTTGCTCAAGAAAAGAGAGGGTTATTTATCGTACCGTTAAATGGTTTTAAAAAATGGTTAACACCCGTTGAAATGTGGAAGGAGCATCAACTCACACTTACCATTGGTGACGACATTGATATTGATGAATTTTTAAACAAACTTGTAAACATGGGATATCGTAGAGAGAGTGTAGTATCGCATATTGGTGAATTCTCATTGCGTGGTGGGATTATTGACATATATCCTTTAATAGGTATGCCTGTAAGAATTGAACTATTTGATACAGAAGTAGATTCAATCCGAAACTTTGATGTTGAAACCCAACGTTCAGAAGAAAATTTAGACCAAGTAGATATTACGACGGCTAGTGATTATATTATTACAGATGATGTATTGAAGCATACTAAATTAAAATTAAAAGAAGCATATGAGTATACACGTCCCAAAATAGATAAATCTGTACGTAATGACTTGAAAGAAACATATGAAAGTTTTCAACTTTTTGAATCTTCTTTATTTGATCATCAAGTATTACGCAGACTCGCTGCTTTTATGTATGAAGCACCTGCAACCATTATTGATTACTTCAAGTCTGATGCGATTGTAGCAGTGGATGAATATAATAGAATTAAAGAAACTGAAACAACACTGATTTCTGAAGCTGAAGAATTTATGCAAAGTTTAATTGAAAGCGGTAAAGGATTTATCGGACAGAATTTCTTACAATATGACGGATTTGAGTCACTATTAAATCGATATCCAGTTACGTATTTTACTTTATTTACGGCAACGATGCCGGTAGAACTCAATGAAATCATTAAATTTTCATGTAAGCCGGTACAACAATTTTATGGACAATATGATATCATGCGTTCTGAATTTCAACGATTTATTCAAAATGACTATACGATTGTCGTATTAGCAGAAACTGAAGCGAAAAAAGAGCGTATTCAATCAATGTTAAATGAAATGCATATACCAACATTTATAGATACACCAAGCACACAAAGCGATGGTGGTAGTGCGATTATCACTGAAGGCAGTTTGTCAGAAGGTTTTGAATTGCCATATATGCATCTTGTTGTTGTAACAGAACGTGAACTGTTTAAATCTAAACAAAAGAAAAAGGTAAAGCAACATAAGAAATTAACAAATGCAGAAAAAATCAAATCCTATCAAGATTTGAAAGTTGGAGATTTTGTTGTTCATGTTCACCATGGTGTAGGGAAATATTTAGGTGTCGAAACGCTTGAAGTTGGAGGCGTACACAAAGATTATATAAAATTACAATACAAAGGTACTGATCAATTATTTGTACCCGTAGATCAAATGGATCAAGTACAAAAGTATGTTGCTTCCGAAGATAAATCACCTAGATTAAATAAACTTGGTGGCACAGAATGGAAGAAAACGAAAGCCAAAGTTCAACAAAATGTTGAAGATATGGCCGATGAATTAATAGAATTATATAAAGAAAGAGAAATGTCAGTTGGTTATAAATATGGTCCAGACACCCCACAACAAAATGATTTTGAAATTGATTTCCCTTATGAGTTAACGCCAGACCAAGGCAAATCCATTGAAGAGATTAAACAAGATATGGAAGTAGAACGTCCAATGGACAGGTTATTATGTGGTGATGTAGGTTACGGAAAAACAGAAGTAGCGGTACGAGCGGCATTTAAAGCTGTAATGGAAGGTAAGCAGGTAGCTTTTCTCGTGCCTACCACAATCTTAGCGCAACAACACTATGAAACTTTGATTGAACGTATGCAAGATTTTCCAATAGAAATTCAACTTATTAGTCGGTTTAGAACGACTAAAGAAGTGAAAGAAGTGAAAGAAGGACTAAAATCAGGCTATGTTGATATCGTTGTGGGTACACATAAATTATTAGGCAAGGATATTCATTATAAAGATTTGGGCCTACTCATTGTAGATGAGGAACAACGTTTTGGTGTAAGACACAAAGAAAAGATTAAATCACTTAAGACAAATGTTGATGTGTTAACATTAACTGCAACACCTATTCCGAGAACGCTACATATGAGTATGTTAGGCGTGCGTGATTTATCTGTCATAGAAACACCACCAGAAAATCGTTTTCCTGTGCAAACCTATGTATTAGAGCAAAATATGAATTTTATTAAAGAAGCGTTAGAAAGAGAATTATCACGTGAGGGCCAAGTTTTCTACTTGTACAATAAAGTGCAATCGATTTATGAAAAAAGAGAACAGCTACAAATGTTAATGCCGGAAGCGAATATAGGTGTGGCCCACGGTCAAATGAATGAACGTGATTTGGAAGAAACGATGTTAAGCTTTATCAATCATGAATTTGATATTCTTGTAACGACTACGATTATTGAAACTGGCGTAGACGTTCCCAATGCCAATACTTTAATTATCGAAGATGCTGATAAGTTTGGACTGAGTCAATTATATCAATTACGAGGGCGCGTGGGACGTTCAAGTCGTATAGGTTATGCTTATTTCTTACATCCATCTAACAAAGTATTATCAGAGACTGCAGAAGAAAGATTGCAAGCAATTAAAGAATTTACTGAATTAGGTTCTGGATTTAAGATTGCAATGCGAGATTTAAATATTCGAGGTGCAGGTAACCTTTTAGGCAAACAGCAACATGGATTTATTGATTCTGTAGGTTTCGATTTATACTCACAAATGTTAGAAGAAGCGGTAAATGAAAAACGAGGCATTAAAGAAGAACAGCATGACGCACCTGAAGTTGAAATTGAACTAAATATTGATGCTTATTTACCAGCTGAATATATTCCAAATGAACAGGCTAAGATAGAAATTTATAAAAAATTACGTAAAATTGAGACGGAATCACAATTGATGGATGTTAAAGATGAACTCATTGACCGTTTTAATGACTATCCTGTTGAGGTTGAAAGATTGCTTGAAATGATGGAAATTAAAGTGCATGCATTGAATGCAGGTGTAACACTTATTAAAGATATAGGTAAAAAAATAGAGGTTTATTTATCCGAAAAAGGTACTACTGACATCAATGGCGAAGCACTCTTTAAACAAACACAACCACTTGGACGCGCAATGAAAGTTGGTGTTCAAGAAGGTAAAATGAAAGTGACGCTAAATAAAGATAAAGTATGGTTGGACAGTTTGAAATTCTTAGTGAAATGTTTAGAGGAAAGTATGGTTATACCAGATGAACGTTAAATCTGATACGAAAAGTGTTTTTAATGGTGTTGTTGTACTAACAATAGCGCTTATTATCGTTAAAATACTCAGTGCATTATACCGTGTCCCCTATCAAAATTTACTGGGCGATGGCGGATTATATGCCTATCAACAAGTGTACCCCATAGTAGCTTTAGGCGTTATTTTATCGATGAATGCTATTCCTAGTGCGGTCACTCAAACTTTCAACGCAAACGGGCACCCCAGTCAATATACGCGCGTGTTATTAAGGTTACAATTTGTTGGTGTTATCTTTTTCTTACTTTTATTTATGTGTGCACACTGGGTTGCCTTTCTTATGGGAGATGTCAATTTAGCACCTATGTTAAGGGCGGCAAGTGTTAGCTTTTTATTTGTTGGCATACTTGGTGTTTATAGGGGCTATTATCAAGCGCATCATGAGATGAATATACCCGCTATTTCCCAGGTTATAGAACAATTTATTCGTGTCGCCATTATTATGATTGCTATTGTGATGTTTACGAGTCAATCATGGAGTATATACCGTGCAGGTACATTGGCGATTGTTGGTTCAGGTATTGGCTTTTTCGCATCTAGTTTGTTTCTGATGCAGCGGAAACCTTTTAAGTTATCTAAAGCACATGCCAATGTGGAAGTGGCTTGGAAAAAGTTAACGTTAGGTATCGTTGTGTTCGCGGTAAGCCAATTAATTGTTATTGTATGGCAAGTCGTGGATAGCTTTACAGTAATACATGCGCTTCAAATGACTGGTTTAGATTTTGACGAAGCAACTATTTTTAAAGGTATTTATGATCGAGGTGCGTCTTTTATACAGATGGGATTAATTGTAACGACAACGTTCTGTTTTGTACTTATCCCATTACTAACAGATGCATTAAAAACAAAACAACATATACTGGTAAATCGTTATGCTAACGCATCTATAAAGATTACAGTTTTATTTAGTGTTGCAGCAGCAATAGGTTTAATCAATTTGCTACCTGTAATGAATAGCGTATTCTTTAAAAACGATAGTTTGAACGGTACGTTATCCGTTTATATGCTTACCGTCATATGCGTTTCTCTTATAATGATGGATATCGCCTTATTACAAGTGAAAAATCACGTTAAAATTATTTTGTGTGCATTTGGTATTGGGGTAGTGGTCAAAGCGATATTGAATATGGTTTTAATACCGCAATTTTCAATTTTCGGTGCCAGTGTAAGTACTGTGATTTCACTGTTCATCTTTGTGTGGATTTTACAGTATCAAGTCTTAAAGCTGTATCATTTTCAAACAATGAAAAAGTTCATTGTTAAGTTAGTAATTACAATGATGCTGTTATCAATTACAGTACAAATAGTTATGTTTCTTATTCCGGGAGAAGGTAGAATGCAAGGCTTAGTCGAATTAGCTGTAGCAGCAACTATCGGCGTTATTGTAGTGATTTTTTCTATCGTACGCATGCATTTATTAAGTTTTAGAGAACTTAAACACCTGCCTTTTGGAGATAAACTATTCCATATGAAAAGAGGGAAACATTAATGACAAATAAAATAACAATTGTTGGATTAGGGAATTATGGTATAGAAGATTTACCCTTAGGAATTTATAAATTTTTAAAAAAACAAACACTCGTTTACACACGTACCTTTGACCATCCAGTTATCCAAGATTTAACTTCGGAAGGTATCGACATGGAAAGTTTTGATCAAGAATATAAACGCCATGACGCTTTTCAAAATGTATATGAAGCTATTGTGACAAAGTTGATTGATGCTGCAAGAGACAATGATATTGTATATACTGTACCAGGGCATCCACGTGTAGCTGAAACGACAACTGTGTATTTAGAGCAGTATGCTCAACAACATTCTGATATTGAAATTGAAATATTGGGCGGCAAGAGCTTTATAGACGATATTTTTGAAGCGGTAAAAGTTGACCCTAATGATGGTTTTACGATGTTAGATGCAACAGATCTTCAAAAAGAAAAGTTGAATATGCGTACGCACACACTTATCACACAAGTCTATAGTGCAATGGTCGCAGGTGATTTAAAAGTGACATTGATGGAACGCTATAGTGATGACCAACTTGTTTATATCGTAGATGGTGCGAGCAATAATCACGCCAATGTAATCAAAACACCGTTATATGAAATAGATCATTACGATGATGTTTTTAACAATATAACAAGTGTATTTATTCCAAAAGTGGAAACCGAAGAAGCATACTTTGGTGATTTTGACTATGCAGTTGGTATCATAAATCATCTTGTAGACGATGAAAAAGGTTGCCCATGGGATAAGGTTCAAACACATCATACGTTAAAACGCTATTTACTGGAAGAGACATTCGAATTGTTTGAAGCTATAGATAACGAAGACGATTGGCATATGATAGAAGAACTAGGAGACATCCTGTTACAAGTATTATTACACGCAAGTATTGGCAAAAAAGAAGGTTACATGGATATAAATGAAGTGATACAAAGCCTTTCAGAAAAAATGATACGCAGACATCCACATGTTTTTGGTGACACAAAAGCAGAAACTGAAGAAGATTTGAAAAATATTTGGTCCGATGCTAAGTCTAAAGAAGGTAAAGAACAGCGAGTGAAATTTGAGAAAGTATTTGCAGACCACTTCTTAGCATTGTATGATAAAACAAAAAATAAGTCGTTAGATGAAAATGCTTTAAAACGAATTTTAGAGCAAGGAGGAAAATAATGATGAGATTAGACAAATATCTCAAAGTGTCAAGATTAGTAAAACGTCGCACTTTAGCTAAAGAGATCAGTGATCAAGGACGTATTACTGTAAACGGTGTAGTTGCTAAAGCAGGTACCGATGTAAAAGAATCGGATGAGCTTGTTATCCGATTTGGTCAAAAAGTTGTAACAATCAAAGTTACGGGATTGAGTGAACATGCAACAAAAGAAAATGCAAAGGGCATGTATGAACTCATTAAAGAAGAAAAAGTAAGTGAAATATAGGAACGGGAGGTGACAAGCAAATGAATAAAAAAGTTGAAAATATAGGCAATACGTATACTTCAGCAGAAAACAAAAAAAAGCAACACAAACAAATGAGGAAGCGTGTTGTTCGTAAACGTATCACTTTATTCGGTGGTCTTTTACTACTGATTATTATCATTTTATCCATCATGCTTGTCACTCAAAAACAAAGTAACAATGACGATGCAGTCGAGCGCCAACAAAAAGAACAAAAGTATCAAAAGCAACAAGATGAAGAATTAGCACTAAAAGAACAATTAAATAATCTAAATGATAAAGATTATATTGAAAAAGTTGCACGTGATGATTACTATCTAAGTAATGATGGGGAAGTTATTTTCAAATTGCCCGGAGAAAATAAATCTGACACCAAATCTAAGGCGCAAAATGATGATAAATAAGTGAATTTAATTTTTTGCATCATTATACCATTGTTAATTTATGCAAACAGGCATATAATAGGGTTAAAATCGAAACGAATCGGGAGGATTTATTTATAATATGTCAATCGAAGTAGGAAACAAGCTTAAAGGTAAAGTCACTGGAATCAAAAAGTTTGGCGCTTTCGTCGAACTTCCAGAAGGAAAGAGTGGCTTAGTTCACATAAGTGAAGTTGCAGATAACTACGTTGAAAACGTAGAAGATCACTTATCTGTTGGTGATGAAGTTGAAGTTAAAGTACTATCAATTGCTGATGATGGAAAAATTAGTTTGTCAATCAAAAAAGCAAAAGATCGTCCACGTAGACCTCAAAACAAACCAAATCATAAACAAACTCAACCTAAAGGTGAGGACTTTGAAAAGAAATTAACAAACTTCTTAAAAGATAGTGAAGATAAATTGACTTCTATTAAGCGTCAAACGGAATCTAGACGTGGTGGAAAAGGCGCTAGACGCTAAAATATATAAAATAAGACTGTTCCCAAGAGAACTTAAATTAATTGCTCAAATACAACATTTAATATCATTTTAACGACGTGTGACTTTGACAATAAATGACTGTTTTCTTACTTAAGGAAACAGTCTATTTTTTGTTGTTCACAGACATTACAAGGTGCATGTAAAAAAATTTCGTATTGTGACATAGGAGGTAAGCTATGATAGAAGTTAATGCTGATGGTTGGAATAAAGAACAACACATTGTGTTAGCCGTTTCAACCGGGATTGATAGCATGGTATTATTACACAACTTAATTCATCCATTATCCCAATCGTATAGAAAATTAACTTGCT
Source organism: Staphylococcus sp. 11-B-312 (assembly GCF_016743055.1). Lineage (NCBI taxonomy): Bacteria > Bacillati > Bacillota > Bacilli > Caryophanales > Staphylococcaceae > Staphylococcus > Staphylococcus sp. 11-B-312. The sequence goes on along the minus strand of NZ_CP068241.1, from coordinate 2,470,108 downwards.
TACATGTGAATCATAATATTCGTGATATTGCACAAGAAGAAGAAACATTTATAAGAAAATATTGTGAGTTTTATCAGATTCCGTTGTTCGTGCATCATTTAGATTTATCAGAAGTTATTGAACAGGGGAATAGCATTGAAAATATTGCGAGAAATGAACGATATCAGTGGTTTGATACTATGATGGTGGAGTTGGATGCAGACGTTTTATTAACCGCTCACCATCAAGACGATCAAATTGAAACTATCTTTTATCGATTGATGACTGGTCGTTCAACTCGAAGTAGTTTAGGTATGTCATATCTGACTTCACGAAGTGCCTATATGTTGTGTAAACCATTGTTAGAAACAACAAAAGCAGACATTCGAAACTATCAGCAAAGTTATGAAGTACCTTATTATGAAGACGAGACCAATGCTGAAAATCTTTATGTTAGAAACGATATTCGTAATCGTATTTTACCTGCTATTGACGACAACCGACATTTATCGACAAAACAGCTACTAAAATTGAAAGATTGGCATGATATACAACTGCAAGAATTACATGACCATGCGTTACATTTTATAGAAACGCATGTTCACGAAAATGCTGATAAAGATGAAATAGTCATTCCAAGGGTTGCATTTTCAAATTTGAACCATAATATTAAAATCATAATATTAGATAAAATATTTTCAAAATTACAGATAACAGCACCAATGACTGAAAAAATGTATGAATCTTGGTTTCAGCAACTCGAAAGCAAAGTTACTCAATGCACAATATATACAACGGATAAATGGAATATTTATATCGCTTATGATAAATTTATAATAATGGCAAATTATGATAAATTTCTTATGCCAACTAAAATTTTGCAGCCAGGTTTATATCATTATGGTCATTATAGTATTAGTATAACAGATGATTTTCCGGAAGATGGTTATCCGTTAGTTATTAGAACTAGAAATAATGGTGATAAATTCAAACTAAATGGGATAAAAGGACACAAAAAAGTAAGTCGATTACTGATTGATCATAAAGTGATACAAACTGAACGTAACCAATTACCAATTTTAGTTAATGCAGATGAAGCAATTATTGCTGTAGGTACGTTATATTTAAATAATGAATATAAAGATACTATTTTCATACGAAATACGGGAGAGGAATGAAATTATGCGAGATGATTTAAAGGAAATATTAATAGATGAAGAAGAAATAGAACAAATTTGTAAAGACTTGGGTGCAAAGATTACTGAAGCATATGCCGGTAAACCACTTGTTTGTATAGGTATTTTGAAAGGTTCAGTAATGTTTATGACAGACCTTATTAAACATATTGGAACGCATTTAGCTATCGATTTCATGGATGTTTCTAGTTATCATGGCGGTACTGAATCAACAGGAGAAGTGCAAATACTTAAAGATTTAAGCGCTTCAATAGAAGGGAAAGACATCTTGATTATTGAAGATATTTTAGAAACTGGGACAACATTAAAATCAATAACTGAATTATTGGAATCAAGAAAAGTCAATTCACTAGAAATTGTGACATTGTTAGACAAACCGAATCGCCGTAAAGCAGATATCGAAGCAAAATATGTAGGTAAAAAAATTCCAGATGAATTTGTAGTTGGCTACGGATTAGATTATGCTGAAAATTATAGAAATTTACCATATATTGGAACGCTTAAACCAGAAATTTATTCAAAGTAAGCAGTACAATTTAATCGTATGAAATATTGTTATATACTGTAAAACGTAATCATATTAAATGAGTCGATATACATAATATATTGATAAAATACGCGAACATATACGTAAATCATTTAAGGGATTAATCATAAAGTATATGTAAAATGTTTGTATATCAAAAATATAAAAGTATAAAAACAACAAGAACTGTAACGTACATACAAAAGTAGAATTACTAGCCCAAAACTTGTGTATTGTGTTACAATTTTTGTTAGTTTTATTATTGAAGTAGGAGGAAACGACGCATGCAGAAAGCCTTTCGTAACGTGCTAGTTATCGCAATCATTGGCGTTATTATATTTGGCTTGTTTTCGTGGCTAAATGGTAACGGAAATATGCCAAAACAGCTTACATATAACCAATTTGTTAAGCAATTAGATAAAGGTGAATTAAAATCCTTAGAAATTCAACCAGAACAAAATGTATATATGGTAAGCGGTAAAACTAAAAAAGATGAAGATTATTCTTCAACTATTTTATATAATAATGATAAAGAGCTTGAAAAAATAACAGATAAAGCACAAAGTCAAGATGGATTGAAATTTACAGTTAAAGAAGAAGAAAAGCAAAGCGTATTTGTAAGTATTTTAACGACGTTAATACCAGTTTTAATCATAGCCTTATTATTTATTTTCTTCCTTAGTCAAGCACAAGGAGGCGGCGGTGGCGGCGGTCGTATGATGAACTTTGGTAAATCCAAAGCGAAAATGTACGACAGTCAGAAAAAACGTGTACGCTTCTCAGACGTAGCTGGCGCAGATGAAGAAAAACAAGAATTAATAGAAATTGTTGACTTCTTAAAAGATAATAAACAATTTAAGCAAATGGGTTCTAGAATACCTAAAGGTGTTTTACTTGTAGGACCTCCAGGTACAGGTAAAACGTTATTAGCTCGTGCAGTAGCTGGTGAAGCTGGTACACCATTCTTCTCAATCAGTGGTTCAGACTTCGTTGAGATGTTTGTAGGTGTCGGTGCAAGCCGTGTACGTGACTTATTTGAAAATGCTAAGAAAAATGCACCTTGTATTATCTTTATTGACGAAATCGATGCAGTTGGTCGTCAACGTGGTGCAGGTGTTGGTGGCGGTCACGATGAACGTGAACAAACGCTAAACCAATTACTAGTTGAAATGGATGGTTTCGGTGAAAACGAAGGTATCATTATGATTGCTGCTACAAACCGTCCTGATATTTTAGACCCAGCATTATTACGTCCTGGTCGTTTTGATAGACAAATTCAAGTTGGACGTCCAGATGTAAAAGGACGTGAAGCAATTCTGCACGTTCATGCTCGAAATAAACCACTTGATGAAACAGTAGACTTAAAAGCAGTTTCTCAAAGAACACCTGGTTTCTCTGGTGCAGATTTAGAAAACTTGCTGAACGAAGCATCATTAGTTGCAGTACGTGAAGGCAAGAAGAAAATAGATATGCGTGATATTGAAGAAGCGACTGACCGTGTGATTGCTGGTCCTGCTAAAAAATCACGTGTCATTTCTGAAAAAGAACGTAATATTGTTGCACACCATGAAGCCGGTCATACTATTATTGGTATGGTGCTTGATGAAGCAGAGGTTGTCCATAAGGTTACTATCGTACCACGTGGTCAAGCCGGTGGTTATGCAATGATGTTACCAAAACAAGATCGCTTCTTAATGACTGAACCAGAATTACTTGATAAGATCTGTGGCTTGTTAGGTGGTCGAGTTTCTGAAGATATTAATTTCAACGAAGTATCAACAGGTGCTTCAAATGACTTTGAACGTGCAACACAAATCGCACGTCAAATGGTTACTGAATATGGTATGAGTAAGAAACTTGGTACTGTTCAATTCTCAAGTAGCAGCAATGGACAAGTATTCTTAGGTAAAGACATGCAAGGCGAACCAGAATATTCTGGTCAAATTGCGTATGAAATTGATAAAGAAGTTCAACGTATTATTAAAGAACAATACGAACGTTGTAAAGACATTCTTTTAGAACATAAATCACAATTACTTTTAATTGCTGAATCTTTATTAAAAGAAGAGACATTAGTTGCTGAACAAATTCGTTCATTATTCTATGATGGCGTATTGCCAGAAGTTGATTACGATGCAGCAGAAGTTGTAAGTGATCAAGAAAGTGAATTTAAAGAAGGTAAATATGGTAAATCATATGAAGATGTACGAAAAGAACAACTAGAAGTTGGTAAAAAACAACAAGAAGAAGACCAACAAGAGGAAAAAGATATGGATAAAGAAAGCAAAGAAAGTGAACATGGCAATGACGACTCAGAAGAGACAGGTCATGAACAAGCACCAAATATCGATAAACCTAGCAACCCAAGTGATCCTAATGATCCAAGCAATAGAAATTAATAACTGAACAAAAAGCTTCTTTCTGCTATCATATTGATGTGGAAAGAAGCTTTTTTATTATTCATCAATCAATAAAATCACAAACAGATATGTAGCAATTTTTTGATTGAACACGTACAATAAATTGCATTGATAAAAAGTATTATAAAATTCTATATAGAAGTTAGAAAACAATTTAAACACTTACAATGAATAAAAGGAGAAATTAAAGAAATGACAAATGATTACATTGTTAAAGCATTGGCTTATGAAGGACAGATAAGAGCATATAGTGCATTAACTACAGAAAGTGTTCAAGAAGCACAAACAAGACATTATACTTGGCCGACAGCATCCGCAGCACTTGGCAGAACAATGACTGCAACGTTGATGATGGGTGCAATGTTAAAAGGCGATCAAAAACTGACAGTTACAGTTGATGGACAAGGGCCAATCGGAAAAATTATAGCTGATGCAGATGCCAGCGGTCATGTCAGAGGATACGTGACGCATCCACAAACGCACTTCCCTCTAAATAACGTAGGAAAATTAGATGTTAGTAGAGCTGTTGGAACAAATGGTGCATTAACTGTAGTAAAAGACGTTGGAATGAAAGATTATTTCTCTGGTTCAAGTGAACTAGTCTCTGGTGAATTAGGCGATGATTTTACTTACTACTTTGCAAAAAGTGAACAAGTACCCTCATCTGTAGGGTTAGGCGTACTAGTGAATCCTGATAACTCTATAAAAGCTGCAGGTGGTTTTATCATACAAGTGATGCCAGGTGCAGAAGAAAAAACAATCAATAAATTAGAAACAGCAATCAACAACATGACACCCGTTTCGAAATTAATTGATCAAGGTTTAACTCCAGAAGAAATATTATATGAAATACTTGGTGAAGATGAAGTTCAAATTTTAGAAGAAATGCCTGCAAGTTTTGAATGTAATTGCGGTCACGAAAAGTTTTTAAATGCAATTAAAGGACTAGGCCAAGCTGAAATCGAAAGTATGATTAGTGAAGATCATGGTGCAGAAGCAGAATGCCACTTCTGTAGAAATAAATATCAATATACAGAAAATGAATTACAGGAATTATTAGAAAAGATGTAAAAAATCCTTTAAAATGAAGTTTAAGTCACTATAAAGTATAAAAATATTGTAATTTTTAATCTTCTTAGTTGTATTCAAATCAAAATCTGATAAAATATAAAGTATATCCGATAGAAAAAGTAGGTTTTAAACTTTTTAATGAAAAGGAGCAATACTTATGACAAACAAACCAGTAAATAATGTCGTTGAAGTGATTGGCAATACGCCAGTAGTTAAGTTGAACAATGTGGTGGATGAAAATGCTGCAGATGTTTATGTGAAATTAGAATATCAAAATCCAGGTGGTTCTGTTAAAGACCGTATCGCGTTAGCAATGATTGAAGCGGCAGAGAAAGAAGGAAAAATCAAACCAGGAGATACAATTGTAGAACCTACGAGTGGTAATACAGGTATTGGTTTAGCTTTTGTATGTGCTGCGAAAGGTTATAAAGCAGTATTCACAATGCCAGAAACAATGAGTCAAGAACGTCGTAATTTATTAAAAGCTTATGGCGCAGAAGTTGTTTTAACACCAGGATCAGAAGCGATGAAAGGTGCAATTAAAAAAGCCAAAGAATTAAAAGAAGAATTTGGTTATTATGAACCACAACAATTTGAAAACCCGGCTAATCCACGTGTGCATGAATTGACAACTGGTCCAGAACTCGTTGAACAATTTGAAGGTAAAACCATTGATTCATTCTTAGCTGGTGTTGGCACTGGTGGTACATTAACTGGTGCAGGTAAAGTATTGAAAGAGAAATACCCTGACATTAATCTTGTAGCTATTGAACCTGAAGATTCTCCAGTATTAAGTGGTGGAGAACCAGGACCACATAAACTTCAAGGTTTAGGTGCAGGATTTGTACCAGATACTTTAGATACGAATATCTATGATGAAGTTATAAAAGTTGGTAATGAAACAGCGATGGATATGTCTCGTAAGGTTGCTAAAGAAGAAGGTATATTAGGTGGGATTTCTTCAGGTGCAGCAATTTATGCAGCTATAGAAAAAGCCAAATCTTTAGGTAAAGGTAAAAAAGTAGTTACTGTATTACCAAGTAATGGTGAACGTTACCTTTCAACACCTCTATATTCATTTGAAGATTAAAAATATATTTATAAAACCGATTATGTGTAAGTGATCAGTTTCAAATGTCGACAAGGTTTCTGACTTTGTCGACATTTTTTTATGACTTCTGTGAATGCTTTGTTTGTAGAGTTTTTAAAGACAACTAAAGCAATTGAAAAAGTACAATACGAAATGATTAAAATGTCTGAATACCAGCTATTAATTACAAAATGTGGAAATGGGTGAAATAAACGAGTTTACATTTTCCGACGATATGAACGTTGGTTACTGAAAAATTTATAAATTAGCGTTATTATAGAATAGTGATTACTAAGCTAACGATGAGTCATTTCATAGTGAAAGGAAGAAAGTAACGATGGCACATACAAAAATTATGGGCATATTAAACGTAACACCTGATTCATTTTCTGATGGCGGTAAATATAATTCAGTAGAAAAGGCTGTCAAAAGAGCGCAAGAAATGATTGAAGAGGGTGTAGATATGATTGACGTAGGTGGTATATCAACACGTCCTGCTGGTTATGAGGAAATAAGTGTTACTGAAGAATTACAGCGCGTGGTCCCTGTTGTAAAAGCACTTAGCCAATTAGATGTTCAATTGTCTATTGATACATATAGAAGTGAAGTAGCAGAAGCAGCAATGAAATTAGGCGCTACAATGATTAATGATCAGTGGGCTGGATTATATGATGAAAAAATCTTTGACGTTGTATCTAAATATGAAGGTGAGATTATATTGATGCACAATGGTGATGGTCATAGATCAATGCCTGTTGTGGATGAAATGCTTGTGCATTTATTGAAACAAGCTAATAAAGCAGAAATGGCAGGTATCCCACAAGAAAAAGTTTGGATAGATCCTGGCATTGGTTTTGCAAAAACAAGAGATGAAGAAAAAGAAGTAATGGCACGCTTGGATGAATTAGTAGCTACAGATTATCCTGTGCTACTAGCGACAAGTAGAAAAAGATTTATTAAAGAAATGATAGATCGAGACACGCAAGCAATTGAAAGAGATGAAGCAACTGCAGCTACTACTGCATACGGTATAATGAAAGGCGTTAAAGGTGTAAGGGTTCATAACGTTGCGCTCAATGTCCGTTTGGCTCAAAGCATGGATTATTTAAAGGAGAATGAGGATGAAAGACACAATATTTCTTAACGGTATGAAGTTTTATGGCTATCACGGTGCATTACCAGCCGAAAATGAAATTGGTCAAATATTCATCGTTGATTTGACTATGAAAGTCGATTTAAGCCTTGCAGGTGAAACAGATCAAGTAACTGATACAGTTCACTATGGTGAAGTTTATGCAGATGTGAAATCAATCATGGAAAGTGAACCAGTGAATTTATTAGAGCATCTAGCTGAACGTATTGCAAAACGTATAAATTCACACTATAATCGTGTAATGGAAACGCAAGTTAGAATCACTAAAGAAAATCCCCCTATACCAGGTCATTATGAAGGTGTAGGTGTAGAAATAGTGAGGGAGAATTTATAATGTCATATGCGTACTTAGGTTTGGGAAGTAACGTTGGAGATAGAAAAGCACAGCTCGATCAATCAATTCGTATTTTAAATGAAACAGAAGGTATCAATGTAACACAAACATCACCAATTTATGAAACTGAACCTGTTGGATATGTTGAGCAACCGCAATTTTTAAATCAATGTATTGAAATAGAAACATCACTGACACCTCATGATTTATTAAAGGCATGTTTAGGAACAGAACAACAGTTGCATAGAGTGAGAGATATAAGCTGGGGGCCTAGAACATTAGATGTTGATATTTTATTATTTGAGGAACAAATCATAGATGAAGATGATTTGATCATACCGCATCCACGTATGTTAGAGCGTTCTTTTGTGCTCATACCATTAAATGATATTGCACCAGATTTTACTGAACCTCATACAAATAAAAAAATTAGAGATTTAGTAATGTTAGATAATTCAGTGAAACAATATAAGGGGTAAGGAAACAAATGTGTGTAAATTTCATGATGAAGCGGAATAGCAAAGCGCTATACTTGAATGCGTATACTTTCAGTTTTATTATATAAAAACTGTAAAATTCATGTTGTTTCTTCAATCATATTGACAGGATAGTAACTTACCAAATAATAAATGAGTAACAATACCTTTCGTATTATCGTTAACTCTAATAAAATATTTAAGTAGATGTCAAAGGGAATACAATAGCATTATTTTATCTACAATTGATTAATAATACTGATATAACATTTTAAAGTTTAAATTACTTTATTACATTCATGACCTCTAGTAAAATTAAAAGTTGAAAAATTGGTACTAAGCACATAAGCAAATACCATCTTTGTATTTAAAAGATGGGGTGGTCATGGTAAAGTTAGAAATGATTGGAACAAATCAAAATACGGTAATCATCAATGATAGATATTCCTCGAATTCTAACAAAAAGGTTAATGCTAAAATTAAAATTGGATAAGAAGTATAAAGGAGAGAAAGTTATGTCAGAAGAAATGAACGACCAAATGCAAGTGCGTCGTCAAAAAATGCAAGAACTATACGATTTAGGTATCGATCCATTCGGCGGAAAATTTGTACGAACTTCAATGGCTACACCATTGCATGATGATTGGGATCAATTCTCCAAAGAAGAATTACAAGAAAAAGAAGAAGAAAGTCATGTTAGCATTGCAGGACGTCTAATGACGAAACGTGGTAAAGGTAAAGCAGGTTTTGCACACGTACAAGATTTATCAGGCCAAATTCAAATTTATGTGAGAAAAGACCAAGTTGGAGAAGAACAATTTGAACTATGGAAATCAGCAGACCTAGGAGATATCGTAGGTATTGAAGGCGTTATGTTTAAAACAAACACAGGTGAATTGTCGGTCAAAGCAAAATCATTCACGCTCCTAACAAAAGCATTACGACCATTACCAGATAAATTTCATGGTTTACAAGATATTGAACAACGCTATCGTCAACGTTATTTAGATTTAATAACAAACCAAGATAGTACGCAAACTTTTATTAATAGAAGTAAAATCTTACAAGAAATGCGTAATTACTTAAACAATCAAGGATTCTTAGAAGTAGAAACTCCAATGATGCACCAAATTGCTGGTGGAGCTGCAGCGAGACCGTTTGTAACACATCACAATGCTTTGGATGCTACATTATATATGAGAATAGCAATAGAATTACACTTGAAACGATTAATTGTTGGTGGCTTAGAAAAAGTATATGAAATTGGTCGCGTGTTTAGAAACGAAGGCGTATCTACACGTCATAATCCAGAGTTCACAATGATCGAACTCTACGAAGCATATGCAAACTATCACGATATTATGGACTTAACAGAAGATATGATTAGACATATATCTAATAAAGTACTTGGTACTGCAAAAATTAATTATGGTGAAGAAGTTATTGACTTAGAATCAAACTGGAAACGAGTTCATATGGCAGATGCTGTCAAAGAAGCTACAGGCGTTGATTTCTTTAATGTTCAAAATGATGAAGAGGCAAAAACACTGGCTAAAGCGCATGGTGTTGAAATTACTGAAAATATGAAATACGGTCATATTTTAAACGAATTCTTTGAACAAAAAGTTGAAGAAACATTAATACAACCTACTTTTGTATATGGACACCCAATTGAAATATCACCATTAGCAAAGAAAAATCCAGAAGACCCTAGATTTACGGATCGTTTTGAATTATTTATTGTAGGCAGAGAACATGGTAATGCATTTACAGAATTAAATGATCCGATAGATCAAAGAGAAAGATTTGAAGCACAATTAGTTGAAAAAGAGCAAGGCAATGACGAAGCCCATGAAATGGATGAAGATTTCATTGAAGCATTAGAATATGGTATGCCTCCAACAGGTGGTCTAGGTATAGGTATTGATAGACTTGTCATGCTACTTACTGATTCAGCTTCAATTAGAGACGTATTACTTTTCCCATATATGAGACAAAAGTAATATAGCTCAACTTAATAATAAAGGATTAAATATTGTGGCTTACAAATAAAAGCTGGGATGTTTAATCCTTTTTATTTACAAATATAAACTATGCAAGAAACAAGGAAATACAAAAGGCTTAGAATTAAAATAGAAAATAATAAAAGTAATAAGATACAATTATGCATATTTATGCTATTTAAATATAAAAATATACTAAAAAAGGTATGGTAAACCTCGATTTCTTATGGTAAGATAATTCAAGTCGAGTTAAGTAAACGCAAATACATACGAAATAAATTTATGTTTAAATAAAAGTTACGAAAACTATTGACTTCAGCAAAAAAACATAGTATTATATAAAAGTCGTCGAAAACGAGCATTTACATATTAAATACTAAGTAAAGAACTTGTGAAATTCTTTAAGATAGTGTAAAATTAACTATTGTAATTGAATAACAAACAATGTATCATACATTGAGTAAGTTATTTTGTCTGGTGGCTATAGCAAGGAGGTCACACCTGTTCCCATGCCGAACACAGAAGTTAAGCTCCTTAGCGCCGATGGTAGTCGGACTTACGTTCAGCAAGAGTAGGACGTTGCCAGGCTTTATAATAATCATGTGGAGGATTAGCTCAGCTGGGAGAGCATCTGCCTTACAAGCAGGGGGTCGGCGGTTCGAACCCGTCATCCTCCACCATTTAAAAAATGAATAGCCGGCCTAGCTCAACTGGTAGAGCAACTGACTTGTAATCAGTAGGTTGGGGGTTCAAGTCCTCTGGCCGGCACCATTTCATGAGCCATTAGCTCAGTTGGTAGAGCATCTGACTTTTAATCAGAGGGTCAGAGGTTCGAATCCTCTATGGCTCATCCAGTTTCATTTTGCAGAAGTAGTTCAGCGGTAGAATACGACCTTGCCAAGGTCGGGGTCGCGGGTTCGAATCCCGTCTTCTGCTCCATTATTTTGCCGGGGTGGCGGAACTGGCAGACGCACAGGACTTAAAATCCTGCGATGAGAGATCATCGTACCGGTTCGATTCCGGTCCTCGGCACCATCATTTTAATAGAGCGCCCATAGCTCAATTGGATAGAGTACTTGACTACGAATCAAGCGGTTATAGGTTCGACTCCTATTGGGCGCACCATTTTTAGAATGAATATTATAATGAATACGGGAAGTAGCTCAGCTTGGTAGAGCACTTGGTTTGGGACCAAGGGGTCGCAGGTTCGAATCCTGTCTTCCCGACTCTTATTAAAAGGATATGGGGGCTTAGCTCAGATGGGAGAGCGCCTGCTTTGCACGCAGGAGGTCAGCGGTTCGATCCCGCTAGTCTCCACCATATATATTTAAATGAACATTGAAAACTGAATTGCAATATGTCAACGTTAATTCCGATTTCAACATTAAATGTTGAATCAAAACAACGTGTTATTGATAACACAAATTAGTATTTTATGAGCTAATCAAACATCATAATTTTTTATGGAGAGTTTGATCCTGGCTCAGGATGAACGCTGGCGGCGTGCCTAATACATGCAAGTCGAGCGAACAGATAAGGAGCTTGCTCCTTTGACGTTAGCGGCGGACGGGTGAGTAACACGTGGGTAACCTACCTATAAGACTGGAATAACTCCGGGAAACCGGGGCTAATGCCGGATAACATTTAGAACCGCATGGTTCTAAAGTGAAAGATGGTTTTGCTATCACTTATAGATGGACCCGCGCCGTATTAGCTAGTTGGTAAGGTAACGGCTTACCAAGGCAACGATACGTAGCCGACCTGAGAGGGTGATCGGCCACACTGGAACTGAGACACGGTCCAGACTCCTACGGGAGGCAGCAGTAGGGAATCTTCCGCAATGGGCGAAAGCCTGACGGAGCAACGCCGCGTGAGTGATGAAGGTCTTCGGATCGTAAAACTCTGTTATTAGGGAAGAACAAATGTGTAAGTAACTGTGCACGTCTTGACGGTACCTAATCAGAAAGCCACGGCTAACTACGTGCCAGCAGCCGCGGTAATACGTAGGTGGCAAGCGTTATCCGGAATTATTGGGCGTAAAGCGCGCGTAGGCGGTTTCTTAAGTCTGATGTGAAAGCCCACGGCTCAACCGTGGAGGGTCATTGGAAACTGGGAAACTTGAGTGCAGAAGAGGAAAGTGGAATTCCATGTGTAGCGGTGAAATGCGCAGAGATATGGAGGAACACCAGTGGCGAAGGCGACTTTCTGGTCTGTAACTGACGCTGATGTGCGAAAGCGTGGGGATCAAACAGGATTAGATACCCTGGTAGTCCACGCCGTAAACGATGAGTGCTAAGTGTTAGGGGTTTCCGCCCCTTAGTGCTGCAGCTAACGCATTAAGCACTCCGCCTGGGGAGTACGACCGCAAGGTTGAAACTCAAAGGAATTGACGGGGACCCGCACAAGCGGTGGAGCATGTGGTTTAATTCGAAGCAACGCGAAGAACCTTACCAAATCTTGACATCCTTTGACAACTCTAGAGATAGAGCCTTCCCTTCGGGGGACAAAGTGACAGGTGGTGCATGGTTGTCGTCAGCTCGTGTCGTGAGATGTTGGGTTAAGTCCCGCAACGAGCGCAACCCTTAAGCTTAGTTGCCAGCATTAAGTTGGGCACTCTAAGTTGACTGCCGGTGACAAACCGGAGGAAGGTGGGGATGACGTCAAATCATCATGCCCCTTATGATTTGGGCTACACACGTGCTACAATGGACAATACAAAGGGCAGCTAAACCGCGAGGTCATGCAAATCCCATAAAGTTGTTCTCAGTTCGGATTGTAGTCTGCAACTCGACTACATGAAGCTGGAATCGCTAGTAATCGTAGATCAGCATGCTACGGTGAATACGTTCCCGGGTCTTGTACACACCGCCCGTCACACCACGAGAGTTTGTAACACCCGAAGCCGGTGGAGTAACCATTTATGGAGCTAGCCGTCGAAGGTGGGACAAATGATTGGGGTGAAGTCGTAACAAGGTAGCCGTATCGGAAGGTGCGGCTGGATCACCTCCTTTCTAAGGATATATTCGGAACATCTTCTATAGAAGATGACAAAGGAATAACATTGACATATTGTATTCAGTTTTGAATGCTCATCAGAGTATTCTATTTATGAGGGGCCTATAGCTCAGCTGGTTAGAGCGCACGCCTGATAAGCGTGAGGTCGGTGGTTCGAGTCCACTTAGGCCCACCATTTTTTGTACATTGAAAACTAGATAAGTAAGTAAAATTTATGATTTTACCAAGCAAAACCGAGTGAATAAGAGTTTTAAATAAGCTTGAATTCAAAAAGAAATAATCGCTAGTGTTCGAAAGAACACTCACAGATTAATAACATTTTGGGTTTTCAACCGACGGTTGTCGAGTTGGAAAGCAAATAGATTAAGTTATTAAGGGCGCACGGTGGATGCCTTGGCACTAGAAGCCGATGAAGGACGTTACTAACGACGATATGCTTTGGGGAGCTGTAAGTAAGCTGTGATCCAGAGATTTCCGAATGGGGGAACCCAATACGAGTTATGTCGTATTATCGATACGTAAATACATAGCGTATCGAAGGTAGACGCGGAGAACTGAAACATCTTAGTACCCGCAGGAAGAGAAAGAAAAATCGATTCCCTGAGTAGCGGCGAGCGAAACGGGAAGAGCCCAAACCAACGAGCTTGCTTGTTGGGGTTGTAGGACACTCTATACGGAGTTACAAAGGAATAGATTAGACGAAGCATCTGGAAAGATGCATCAAAGAAGGTAATAATCCTGTAGTCGAAAATCTGTTCTCTCTTAAGTGGATCCTGAGTACGACGGAACACGAGAAATTCCGTCGGAATCTGGGAGGACCATCTCCCAAGGCTAAATACTCTCTAGTGACCGATAGTGAACCAGTACCGTGAGGGAAAGGTGAAAAGTACCCCGGAAGGGGAGTGAAAGAGAACTTGAAACCGTGTGCTTACAAGTAGTCAGAGCCCGTTAATGGGTGATGGCGTGCCTTTTGTAGAATGAACCGGCGAGTTACGATTTGATGCAAGGTTAAGCAGTGAATGTGGAGCCGTAGCGAAAGCGAGTCTGAATAGGGCGTTGAGTATTTGGTCGTAGACCCGAAACCAGGTGATCTACCCTTGACCAGGTTGAAGTTCAGGTAACACTGAATGGAGGACCGAACCGACTTACGTTGAAAAGTGAGCGGATGAGTTGAGGGTAGCGGAGAAATTCCAATCGAACCTGGAGATAGCTGGTTCTCTCCGAAATAGCTTTAGGGCTAGCCTCAAGTGATGATTATTGGAGGTAGAGCACTGTTTGGACGAGGGGCCCTTCTCGGGTTACCGAATTCAGACAAACTCCGAATGCCAATCAATTTAACTTGGGAGTCAGAACGCGGGTGATAAGGTCCGTGTTCGAAAGGGAAACAGCCCAGACCACCAGCTAAGGTCCCAAAATATATGTTAAGTGGAAAAGGATGTGGCGTTGCCCAGACAACTAGTATGTTGGCTTAGAAGCAGCCATCATTTAAAGAGTGCGTAATAGCTCACTAGTCGAGTGATACTGCGCCGAAAATGTACCGGGGCTAAACATATTACCGAAGCTGTGGATTGTCCGTAGGACAATGGTAGGAGAGCGTTCTAAGGGCGTTGAAGCATGATCGCAAGGACATGTGGAGCGCTTAGAAGTGAGAATGCCGGTGTGAGTAGCGAAAGACGGGTGAGAATCCCGTCCACCGATTGACTAAGGTTTCCAGAGGAAGGCTCGTCCGCTCTGGGTTAGTCGGGTCCTAAGCTGAGGCCGATAGGCGTAGGCGATGGATAACAGGTTGATATTCCTGTACCACCATGAATCGTTTTAAGCGATGGGGGACGCAGTAGGATAGGCGAAGCGTACGATTGGATTGTACGTCCAAGCAGTAAGACTGAGTGTTAGGCAAATCCGGCACTCATAAGGTCAAGCTGTGATGGGGAGAGGAAATTGTTTCCTCGAGTCGTTGATTTCACACTGCCGAGAAAAGCCTCTAGCTAGATTTATGGTGCCCGTACCGCAAACCGACACAGGTAGTCAAGATGAGAATTCTAAGGTGAGCGAGCGAACTCTCGTTAAGGAACTCGGCAAAATGACCCCGTAACTTCGGGAGAAGGGGTGCTCTTTAGGGTTCACGCCCAGGAGAGCCGCAGTGAATAGGCCCAAGCGACTGTTTATCAAAAACACAGGTCTCTGCTAAACCGTAAGGTGATGTATAGGGGCTGACGCCTGCCCGGTGCTGGAAGGTTAAGAGGAGTGGTTAGCTTCTGCGAAGCTACGAATCGAAGCCCCAGTAAACGGCGGCCGTAACTATAACGGTCCTAAGGTAGCGAAATTCCTTGTCGGGTAAGTTCCGACCCGCACGAAAGGCGTAACGATTTGGGCACTGTCTCAACGAGAGACTCGGTGAAATCATAGTACCTGTGAAGATGCAGGTTACCCGCGACAGGACGGAAAGACCCCGTGGAGCTTTACTGTAGTCTGATATTGAAATTCGGTACAGCTTGTACAGGATAGGTAGGAGCCTTAGATACGTGAGCGCTAGCTTACGTGGAGGCGTTGGTGGGATACTACCCTCGCTGTATTGGATTTCTAACCCGCACCATTAATCATGGTGGGAGACAGTGTCAGATGGACAGTTTGACTGGGGCGGTCGCCTCCTAAAGAGTAACGGAGGCGCTCAAAGGTTTCCTCAGAATGGTTGGAAATCATTCATAGAGTGTAAAGGCACAAGGAAGCTTGACTGCGAGACTTACAAGTCGAGCAGGGTCGAAAGACGGACTTAGTGATCCGGTGGTTCCGCATGGAAGGGCCATCGCTCAACGGATAAAAGCTACCCCGGGGATAACAGGCTTATCTCCCCAAGAGTTCACATCGACGGGGAGGTTTGGCACCTCGATGTCGGCTCATCGCATCCTGGGGCTGTAGTCGGTCCCAAGGGTTGGGCTGTTCGCCCATTAAAGCGGTACGCGAGCTGGGTTCAGAACGTCGTGAGACAGTTCGGTCCCTATCCGTCGTGGGCGTAGGAAATTTGAGAGGAGCTGTCCTTAGTACGAGAGGACCGGGATGGACATACCTCTGGTGTACCAGTTGTCGTGCCAACGGCATCGCTGGGTAGCTATGTATGGACGGGATAAGTGCTGAAAGCATCTAAGCATGAAGCCCCCCTCAAGATGAGATTTCCCAACTTCGGTTATAAGATCCCTCAAAGATGATGAGGTTAATAGGTTCGAGGTGGAAGCATAGCGATATGTGGAGCTGACGAATACTAATCGATCGAAGACTTAATCAAATTTAAAAGTTTTGTTGGTTAAACTAAATTTTACTTACAATCTAGTTTTGAGTGTATAAATTTTATACATGACATTGTCTGGTGACTATAGCAAGGAGGTCACACCTGTTCCCATGCCGAACACAGAAGTTAAGCTCCTTAGCGCCGATGGTAGTCGGACTTACGTTCCGCAAGAGTAGGACGTTGCCAGGCAATTCCATTTTGACCTTTGGGTCGTTTTTTTATGGAATAATGATTATCATAGATTAATTTTAAAAAGTATTTGACTTTCAAAGTCAAAACCTATAGAATTAATTCTTGTGATTGAAACAAATGAACATTGAAAACTGAATTGCAATATGTCAACGTTAATTCCGATTTCAACATTAAATGTTGAATCAAAACAACGTGTTATTGATAACACAAATTAGTATTTTATGAGCTAATCAAACATCATAATTTTTTATGGAGAGTTTGATCCTGGCTCAGGATGAACGCTGGCGGCGTGCCTAATACATGCAAGTCGAGCGAACAGATAAGGAGCTTGCTCCTTTGACGTTAGCGGCGGACGGGTGAGTAACACGTGGGTAACCTACCTATAAGACTGGAATAACTCCGGGAAACCGGGGCTAATGCCGGATAACATTTAGAACCGCATGGTTCTAAAGTGAAAGATGGTTTTGCTATCACTTATAGATGGACCCGCGCCGTATTAGCTAGTTGGTAAGGTAACGGCTTACCAAGGCAACGATACGTAGCCGACCTGAGAGGGTGATCGGCCACACTGGAACTGAGACACGGTCCAGACTCCTACGGGAGGCAGCAGTAGGGAATCTTCCGCAATGGGCGAAAGCCTGACGGAGCAACGCCGCGTGAGTGATGAAGGTCTTCGGATCGTAAAACTCTGTTATTAGGGAAGAACAAATGTGTAAGTAACTGTGCACGTCTTGACGGTACCTAATCAGAAAGCCACGGCTAACTACGTGCCAGCAGCCGCGGTAATACGTAGGTGGCAAGCGTTATCCGGAATTATTGGGCGTAAAGCGCGCGTAGGCGGTTTCTTAAGTCTGATGTGAAAGCCCACGGCTCAACCGTGGAGGGTCATTGGAAACTGGGAAACTTGAGTGCAGAAGAGGAAAGTGGAATTCCATGTGTAGCGGTGAAATGCGCAGAGATATGGAGGAACACCAGTGGCGAAGGCGACTTTCTGGTCTGTAACTGACGCTGATGTGCGAAAGCGTGGGGATCAAACAGGATTAGATACCCTGGTAGTCCACGCCGTAAACGATGAGTGCTAAGTGTTAGGGGTTTCCGCCCCTTAGTGCTGCAGCTAACGCATTAAGCACTCCGCCTGGGGAGTACGACCGCAAGGTTGAAACTCAAAGGAATTGACGGGGACCCGCACAAGCGGTGGAGCATGTGGTTTAATTCGAAGCAACGCGAAGAACCTTACCAAATCTTGACATCCTTTGACAACTCTAGAGATAGAGCCTTCCCTTCGGGGGACAAAGTGACAGGTGGTGCATGGTTGTCGTCAGCTCGTGTCGTGAGATGTTGGGTTAAGTCCCGCAACGAGCGCAACCCTTAAGCTTAGTTGCCAGCATTAAGTTGGGCACTCTAAGTTGACTGCCGGTGACAAACCGGAGGAAGGTGGGGATGACGTCAAATCATCATGCCCCTTATGATTTGGGCTACACACGTGCTACAATGGACAATACAAAGGGCAGCTAAACCGCGAGGTCATGCAAATCCCATAAAGTTGTTCTCAGTTCGGATTGTAGTCTGCAACTCGACTACATGAAGCTGGAATCGCTAGTAATCGTAGATCAGCATGCTACGGTGAATACGTTCCCGGGTCTTGTACACACCGCCCGTCACACCACGAGAGTTTGTAACACCCGAAGCCGGTGGAGTAACCATTTATGGAGCTAGCCGTCGAAGGTGGGACAAATGATTGGGGTGAAGTCGTAACAAGGTAGCCGTATCGGAAGGTGCGGCTGGATCACCTCCTTTCTAAGGATATATTCGGAACATCTTCTTTAGAAGATGACAAAGGAATAACATTGACATATTGTATTCAGTTTTGAATGCTCATTCGAGTATTCTTTAATGATTTGTACATTGAAAACTAGATAAGTAAGTAAAATTTATGATTTTACCAAGCAAAACCGAGTGAATAAGAGTTTTAAATAAGCTTGAATTCAAAAAGAAATAATCGCTAGTGTTCGAAAGAACACTCACAGATTAATAACATTTTGGGTTTTCAACCGACGGTTGTCGAGTTGGAAAGCAAATAGATTAAGTTATTAAGGGCGCACGGTGGATGCCTTGGCACTAGAAGCCGATGAAGGACGTTACTAACGACGATATGCTTTGGGGAGCTGTAAGTAAGCTGTGATCCAGAGATTTCCGAATGGGGGAACCCAATACGAGTTATGTCGTATTATCGATACGTAAATACATAGCGTATCGAAGGTAGACGCGGAGAACTGAAACATCTTAGTACCCGCAGGAAGAGAAAGAAAAATCGATTCCCTGAGTAGCGGCGAGCGAAACGGGAAGAGCCCAAACCAACGAGCTTGCTTGTTGGGGTTGTAGGACACTCTATACGGAGTTACAAAGGAATAGATTAGACGAAGCATCTGGAAAGATGCATCAAAGAAGGTAATAATCCTGTAGTCGAAAATCTGTTCTCTCTTAAGTGGATCCTGAGTACGACGGAACACGAGAAATTCCGTCGGAATCTGGGAGGACCATCTCCCAAGGCTAAATACTCTCTAGTGACCGATAGTGAACCAGTACCGTGAGGGAAAGGTGAAAAGTACCCCGGAAGGGGAGTGAAAGAGAACTTGAAACCGTGTGCTTACAAGTAGTCAGAGCCCGTTAATGGGTGATGGCGTGCCTTTTGTAGAATGAACCGGCGAGTTACGATTTGATGCAAGGTTAAGCAGTGAATGTGGAGCCGTAGCGAAAGCGAGTCTGAATAGGGCGTTGAGTATTTGGTCGTAGACCCGAAACCAGGTGATCTACCCTTGACCAGGTTGAAGTTCAGGTAACACTGAATGGAGGACCGAACCGACTTACGTTGAAAAGTGAGCGGATGAGTTGAGGGTAGCGGAGAAATTCCAATCGAACCTGGAGATAGCTGGTTCTCTCCGAAATAGCTTTAGGGCTAGCCTCAAGTGATGATTATTGGAGGTAGAGCACTGTTTGGACGAGGGGCCCTTCTCGGGTTACCGAATTCAGACAAACTCCGAATGCCAATCAATTTAACTTGGGAGTCAGAACGCGGGTGATAAGGTCCGTGTTCGAAAGGGAAACAGCCCAGACCACCAGCTAAGGTCCCAAAATATATGTTAAGTGGAAAAGGATGTGGCGTTGCCCAGACAACTAGTATGTTGGCTTAGAAGCAGCCATCATTTAAAGAGTGCGTAATAGCTCACTAGTCGAGTGATACTGCGCCGAAAATGTACCGGGGCTAAACATATTACCGAAGCTGTGGATTGTCCGTAGGACAATGGTAGGAGAGCGTTCTAAGGGCGTTGAAGCATGATCGCAAGGACATGTGGAGCGCTTAGAAGTGAGA